>CAXTDA010000008.1:20618-27181 GCA_964242935.1 uncultured Burkholderiaceae bacterium
TGGAAGCGGGTCCGCGGGCAGCGACACGATCGTGACGATCCGGCCGCTCGCCGGCACGCGCCCGCGCGGCGCGACGCCGGCCGAGGACGCGGCCCTCGCGACCGAGTTGCTCGCGGATCCGAAGGAGATCGCGGAACACGTGATGCTGATCGACCTCGCGCGAAACGACGTCGGCCGCATCGCGGAGATCGGCAGCGTCCGCGTGACCGAGCAGCTCGCGGTCGAGAAGTACTCGCACGTGATGCACATCGTGTCGTCGGTGGAGGGCCGGTTGAAGCCGGGGCTGACGTCGATCGACGTGCTGAAGGCGACGTTCCCCGCCGGCACGCTGTCGGGCGCGCCGAAGGTCCGCGCGATGGAGCTGATCGACCGGTTCGAGCCGACCAAGCGCGGCCTCTACGGCGGAGCGTGCGGCTACCTCGGCTTCTCGGGCGAGATGGACCTCGCGATCGCGATCCGCACCGGCATCGTCAAGGACGGCCTGCTCGCGGTGCAGGCCGCGGCCGGCATCGTCGCCGACTCGGTGCCCGAGATGGAATGGCAGGAGACCGAGAACAAGGCGCGGGCGGTGCTGCGGGCGGCGGAGCAGGTGCAGGATGGGCTCGACGCGGGGTAACGCGCGACGGCGGAGGTCCCGGTCGAACATCGTGCCGGCGACGTCCACCAGCCAGCCGCAAGTAAAGATTCTTTACGTGTCTCGATCCCAACGCTGTACTGCCGGATGCGAGCCCCGGCGTTCGCCGGGGTGGCGCGTCAAGTTCACTTCGTAGTTCCCGCGAAGGCGCGCGAACCCAGCGGCTCGCGGGCTGCGTGACCGGGGCACCGCGGCGGGGTTCCCGCTTACGGGGGAACGACGGTGCTGGAGGAGGTGCCTCGCCCTGAATCCATCGTCCCGGCAAAGGCCGGGACCCAAGGATCCCCTACTTCACCGCCGGCAACCGCGCCACCGCCGCCTTTGCGTTCGCGAAGTCCCCTGCGACGCCGAACACCATCCTCTCCGGCACGACGTATTTCCGAAACGCCGCGTTGACCTCGTCGAGCGTGATCTCGGCCCGCAGCGCATCGAGCTCGGCGAAGTACTTCGGCGTCTTGTCGCGCTCGACGAACGACTCGAGCGTGCGCGCGAGCGATGCGTCCTGCGCGCGGCCGAGGCGGCTGTACGACACGATCGCCTCCTTCGCCTTCTTCAGCTCGTCGGCCGTGAAGCCGTCGCGGCGCGCGCGGGCCGTCTCCTCGGCGAACGCAGCCTTGACGCGATCGACGTTCTGCGGCGCGGTGATCGCGGACACCTGCCACTCGGCGTTCGCGTCGAACTGGCCGCCACCGAGCGTCGCACCGACGCCGTACGACAGGCCGTCCTTCTCGCGCACGCGGTCCCACAGGCGGCCGCTACCGCCACCGCCGCCGCCGAAGATCTGCGCGGCGAGGCGCATCGCCTGGAACTCGCGGTCGCCCTCGCGGAGCGCGAACGTGAGCTGTCCCTCGACGACCGCGTTCTGCTTGTCCTTGACCTCGATGCGGAAGTCGGCGGGCGGCACGTCGTGCGCCGGGTCCGGCACGCGCAGGTACGCCGCGGCGCTGGTCCAGTCGCCGAACCCGGCCTGCAGCTGCGTCGTCAACGCCGGGGCGTCGAAGTCGCCGATCACCGACGCGACGCCGTTCGACGCGCCGTAGAAGTCGCGATAGAACGCCTTGACGTCGTCGAGCTTCAGCGCGGCGATCTCGGCGAGCGTCTCGTCGAACGTCATCGCGTAGCGCACGTCGCCCTTCGGATACGGATTGCCGTGGCGTTCGAGCTGCAGCGACAGGATCGCCTGCGGCTCGGAGCGCGACTGCTCGATGTCGCTGACCCAGCCGGCTTTCATCTGCTCGAACTCGGCGGCGTCGAAGCGCGGACTCTTCAGCACCTCCTGTGCCAGCGCGAGCGACGCGGCCAGGTTCGCCTTCGTCGTCTCGAGGCGGAGCACCGTGCCCTGAGCGCCGCCCCCGACCACCCAAGTGGTCTGCAGCTTCTCGAACGCCGCGGCCAGTTCCTCCCGCGACAGCCGCTCGGTGCCGCGGGAGAGCATGTTCGCCGTCGCGTCGCCCGCGATCTCGCGGCCGAACAGCGACTTCTCGTCGCCGAGGCGGAGGGCGATCACGGCGACCACCTTCGCGCCTCGCGTCGACTTCGGCAGCAGCGCGACGCGCACGCCGGCCGCGCCGGGGAGCCTCGCGATGGTCGTGCGCCTGTCGATGTTCTCCGGCGACACGTCGAAGTTCTCGCCGGCGGCGACCGCTTCGCCGCCCTTGAAGTCCTTCATCACGGCCGCGACGTCGACGCGCGACGGCGCCGGGGCGCGGACCGGGGTCGGGCTCGGGATGTACGTGCCGAGCGTGCGGTCGCTCGCGACGAAATACGCGCCGGCGATGCGGTTCGCGTCGGCCGCCGTCGCCGCCATCACGCGGTTGCGGCGATCGAAGCCGAGGCGCCAGTCGCCGAGCGCGATGTACTCCGACAGGCCGATCCCGACGCGTTGCGGATCGTTCAGCGTCTGCGTGAAACCGCGAAGCCAGATGTTCTTCGCGCGTTCGATCTCCGCGTCGGTGAACGGCTGCGCGCCGACGCCTTCGACGGTCGCGATCAGCGCATCGCGGGCCGCGTCGATCGACTGGTCGTTCTTGAGTTGCGCACCGAAGAACGCGAAGCCGGGTTCGGCGAGCGCGCGCGCGCCGCCGAAGGTCGCCGCGGCGAGGTTCTTCTCGACCAGCGCCTTGTTGAGCCGGAACTCGGGACCGCCGAGCATCGTCGCGGCCAGTGTCGCCGCCGCGAAGTCGGGTGACGAGCCGGCCGGCAGGTGGTACAGCGAGATCAGCACCGGCGTGTCGCCGACGCGCCGCAGCGTCACCGAACGCTCGCCGTCCTGCGCCGGATCGAGCGTGTAGGTGGGCTCGAGCAAGCGCTTCGGCTTCGGCAGCTTGCCGAACGTCGATGCGATCAGTGCGAGCGTCTTCGGCTCGTCGAACTTGCCGGCGACGATCAGCACCGCGTTGTCGGGCTGGTAGTACTTGCGATAGAAGCCCTGCAACCGCCCGATGTCGACGTTCTCGACATCGGCCCGCGCGCCGATCGTGCTCTTCGCGTAGTTGTGCCAGTGGAAGGCCGCGGCGCGCACGTTCTGGAACAGCACGTTGCCCGGGTCGTTCTCGCCGCGTTCCATCTCGTTCCGGACCACGGTCATCTCGGAGTCGAGGTCCTTCTTCGCGATGAACGACTGCGTCAGCGCCTCGGAGAGCCAATGCAGGTATAGGTCGAGGCTCTCCGGGTTCTCCGCCATGCTCGCGAAGTAGTTCGTGCGGTCGTCGGACGTCGTGCCGTTCCACGACAGCCCGCGGTCGCTCATCACCTTCTTCGGGTCCGGGAAGTGCGGCGTGCCCTTGAACATCAGGTGCTCGAGCAGGTGGGCCATCCCGGTCTCGCCGTAGTTCTCCATCCGCGAGCCGACCTTGATCGTCAGGTTGACGGTGGTCGTCGGCTTCGACGCGTCGGGCAGCGTCAGGATGTGCAGGCCGTTCGGCAGCGCGTATTCGGTGATGCCTTCGACCGACGTGACGCGCGTCATCCCGGCCGGCAGGGCGGCGGCGGCGGGCGCGGCCGCCGCGGGCCCCGTCGACGTCAGGGACATGGCGCCGAACAGTACGAACAGCGTCGCGAAGAAGAACGACCGAGCCGGGCGGCTCGGCGTGCGGGATAGCCGGTGATGCATGGAGACTCCTGGAAGGGCCGCGCGCGGGACCGACAGGCGGGCGGGGTTGCCATTCTAATGAACGCGTCGCGGCGCCGATGTCCCCCATCCGCACTTCGCGGAACGAATGACGCATCCGGTCGCATGCCGGTCCCGCGGAGGTCGGCCGCTACAATGCGCGGCCGCGCCGGTCGTCGTTTCCGTTCCCGTCGGTGCTTCCTTTTCCGAGCCGCCCATGCCCGTCCACCTCGCCGCGCCAGACCCCGCATCGATCCGGCCGGTGGCCGGCGTCGAACTCGGTTTCGCGGAAGCCGGCATCAAGCGGGCCGGTCGCCGCGACCTGCTGCTGATGCGGCTGGCGCCCGAGTCGCGCGTCGCCGGCGTCTTCACGCAGAACAGCTTCGCGGCCGCACCGGTGCGCGTGTGTCGCGAACACCTCGCGTCGGGCGAGGCCATCCGCGCGCTGGTGGTCAACGCCGGCAACGCGAACTGCGGCACCGGCGACGACGGCATCGCGGCCGCGTTGCGCAGTTGCGAGGCGGCCGCGCGCCTCGTCGGCTGCACGATCTCGCAGGTACTGCCGTTCTCGACCGGCGTGATCCTCGAGCCGCTGCCGATCGCGAAGATCGAGGCGGCGCTGCCGACCGCGTTCGCGTCGCTCGCGGCCGACTGCTGGGCCGATGCCGCGGCGGCCATCATGACCACCGACACCGTCGCGAAGGCGGCGTCGCGCACCGTCGCGATCGACGGCGTGCCGATCACCGTCACCGGCATCGCGAAGGGGGTCGGCATGCTGCAGCCGAACATGGCGACGATGCTCGCGTACATTGCGACCGACGCGCCGGTCGCGCAGCCGTCGTTGCAGCGGATGGTCCGCGAGGTCGCCGACGTCTCGTTCAATCGCGTCACCGTCGACGGCGACACGTCGACCAACGACTCGTTCGTGCTGATCGCGACCGGGCACGCGGCGACGCCCGAGATCATCGAGGCCGAGCCGGAGCGTTACGGCACGCTGCGCGACGCGATCGTCGAGGTCGCGCAGCAGCTCGCGCAGGCCATCGCCCGCGACGGCGAAGGAGCGACCAAGTTCATCACGATCGCGGTCAACGGCGCGCTCGACGAGGCCGAGGCGCTCCGCGTCGCCCGATCGATCGGCAACTCGCCGCTCGTCAAGACCGCGCTCTTCGCATCGGATCCGAACCTCGGTCGCCTGTTGATGGCGATCGGCAACGCGAAGGTCGAGTCGCTCGACACGTCGTCGGTCGACCTCTATCTCGCGGCCGGCGACGACGAGGTGCAGGTGATCGAGGCCGGACGTCGCATGCCGAGCTATCGCGAGGAGGACGGCGCCCGCGTGATGAGACCGTCCGAGATCGGCATCCGCGTCGAGCTCGGGCGCGGCAGCGCGGGGACGGTCGTGTGGACCTGCGACTTCTCGTACGACTACGTGAAGATCAACGCGGAATACCGGACTTGATACGGCACGCGCGGATTCGCTGACCATGCACGACACGCCGCTGATCTCGCTGATCGCGATCGGCCTGGTCCTCGCGCTCGTCGGCGGCCTGATCGCGGTGCGCGTCGGGCTCTCGCCGATCGTCGGTTACCTGCTCGCCGGGATTGCGGTCGGGCCGTTCACGCCGGGCTTCGTCGGCGACTCGACGCTCGCTCCGCAGCTCGCGGAGATGGGGGTGATCCTGCTGATGTTCGGGGTCGGCATGCACTTCTCGCCGAAGGATCTGTGGGCCGTCAAGGGCGTCGCGTTGCCGGGGGCGATCGTGCAGATCGCGGTCGCGACCGCGATGGGCATCGGGCTCGCGGCCTGGTGGGGATGGCCGCTCGGCGAGGGGCTGGTGTTCGGGTTGTCTCTGTCGGTCGCGAGCACGGTCGTGCTGCTGAAGGCGCTCGAGACGCGGAACGCGATCGATTCGCCGAACGGACGGATCGCGATCGGCTGGCTGGTCGTCGAGGACCTCGTGATGGTGCTCGTGCTCGTGCTGCTGCCGCCGCTCGCCGGCTGGCTCGGCGGCACGCCGGTCGCAGGCGACACCGCGACGACGTCGAGCAGCACGACCGTGCTCGTCACGCTCGGCAAGGTGGCGCTGTTCGTCGTATTGATGCTGACGATCGTCACGCGCCTCTTCCACTGGCTGCTCCGGGTCGTGACGCGAACCGGATCGCGCGAGCTGTTCACCGTGACCGCGATCGCGCTCGCGCTCGGCACCGCGTACATCGCGTCCCATTACTTCGGCGCGTCGTTCGCGCTCGGCGCGTTCTTCGCCGGCGTGGTGGTCAACAGCTCCGACGACAGCCACCGCGCGGCCGAGGACCTGCAGCCGCTGCAGGACGCCTTCTCGGTGCTGTTCTTCGTCGCGGTCGGGATGCTGTTCGATCCGCGCATCCTGGTCGCCGAGCCCGACCGCGTGCTCGCGGTCGTCGCCGTGATCGTCGTCGGCAAGTCGATCGCCGCGGCGCTGATCGTGCTGCTGCTCCGGCGGCCGCGCGAGACGGCGCTCGAAGTCGCCGCGTCGCTCGCGCAGATCGGCGAGTTCTCGTTCATCCTGGGCGCGCTCGGCAAGTCGCTCGGCCTCCTGTCGGACGGCGGGTACGCGTTGATGCTGGCCGGCGCGTTGCTGTCGATCGTGCTGAATCCGTTCGTGTTCCGCCTCGCGGCGGGGCGCCGGAAGCCGCTGCCGGCGACCGCCCTCTGATCCGTTTCTGTCGATGAGCGCCACCGTCCAGCACCTGCTCGATCGCATCGACGACCTGCTCGTCCGCTTCGAGCGCCTGTTGCCGCCGCAGGCGGGCGATGTCGACTGGTCGGCGTCGACCGCGTGG
>CAXTDA010000008.1:27191-27625 GCA_964242935.1 uncultured Burkholderiaceae bacterium
CGGAAGCGCGACGGCCGGGGACGGCTCGAGCCGGTGCGGCGGGTCGCGTCGCTAGCGCTCGAGACGCTCCGCAACATCGACCGGCAACGCGACGCGATCGATCGCAACACGCGGCAGTTCGTCGCCGGCGGCCCGGCCAACAACGTGCTGCTGACCGGCGCGCGCGGCACCGGCAAGTCGTCGTTGATCAAGGCGTGCCTCCACGCGCACGCCGACGCTGGGCTGCGGCTGATCGAGGTCGACAAGGACGACCTCGTCGACCTGCCCGACATCGTCGATCTGGTCGCCGCGCGGCCCGAACGCTTCATCGTGTTCTGCGACGACCTGTCGTTCGAGCAGGGCGAATCGAGCTACAAGGCGCTGAAGGTCGCGCTCGACGGTTCGATCGCCGCGCAGTCCGACAACGTGCTGATCTACGCGACCAGCAACCGCCG
>CAXTDA010000009.1:0-27222 GCA_964242935.1 uncultured Burkholderiaceae bacterium
GGCTCGGGATCTTCCAGAGCGCGATCCACACCCTCGCCGTGCCGGCCGCGGCGCCGGCGCGCCGGGCGTCGTCGGCGGCCCCCGGTTGCCCGATCGTGGCGATCGCCGCGGTCAACCGGGCCTGCACCTCGCCGGGCGCGAGGTCCTTCTGAACCGCCGTCAGGTTGGCGAGCTCGGCGAGCATCGGCTTCTTGAGCGCGTCGTCGACGTGCGCGAGGCGCACCTGCAGATCGCCGAGCAGACTCGTCACGAAGACGTCGCGCCGGCCCTTGAGGAAGCGCGCGAGGTCGCTGACGACCGACGTCGAGGCGCCGGCAGGCACCGCGGCCTTCGCGGCGTCGATCACCGCGACGTGCAGCGCGGGGCCGGCCAGCTCGTCGACGACGGGCTTGACGAGTTCCGCGCGGACGGCATCGAGCACCTTGCTCAGCACCGCGTCCTCGCGCTGCACGAAGTGCAGCAGCACGTCGGTGAACGCGCGCGAGCTGAGGTACGACGGACCGCTGCCGATCGACGGCCGGGTCGGTACGGCGGCGGGTCCGACCGCGTTCGGCTTCGCGGACGCCGCACCGTCGACGGGTTCGATCGCCGTCGATTTTCCGGACGCCGAGCCTTCGACGAGCGGATGCGAATAGATCTTCGCCGCCCAGGTCGAGCCGAGCAGCCGGTCCATGCCGTAGCGCAGCCACTTCGCGCGCGACAGCAGGACGGCGGAGATCAGCTCGTTCGTGATCGTCACCAGCATGCTGACCAGCAGGAACACGAAGACGAGGCCGATGGCCGTGTCAAGTACCTCGGAACCGAACATGGAGTCTCCCGTCTCTGTCGCGAACGGTCGAAGGCTAAGGTCAGGCGCGGATTGGCGCCAGTCCTCCTGGATGTCGTCGGTTGTCGAGCTCAGCCCTGACAGAGCGCCGCGCTCGCCTCGAACAGGCGATGGCCGGGTTCGACAAGGCGCTCGCAGGCGCTGAAATGGTTTTCGCCGGGAAGCGGTACGTCCTCGCGGAGCACGCCCGACCAGGCGATGCCGATCTCGCGGTTGTGCCGGTGGAATTCGTCCGACTCGTCGCCGCCGACGGCGGTGATCAGCGGCGCGTCGGTCGCCGGGGTCATGTACAGCGGCGACAGCGGGGCGACCCGGTCGAGCGTCAACTGCAGGTCCGCATTCAGGTACGGCGTGTGGCGGATCGGCTCCATGTCGTAGAGCCCGCTGACCGCGACGCCGCCGCGAACCAGACCGGCCGGCAGTCGCGGGTCGAGCTGCGGCCAGCGGGCGGCCAGCATCATCGCGGTCAGGTGACCGCCGGCCGAGTGGCCCGACACGACGATCGCGTCGCGCGCGATCCCGAGGCGCCTCGCGTTCAGCCAGACGTGCGCGAGCGCCGCGAGGATCCGTCGCACGATCGTCTCGATCGGCACCGCCGGCACGAGCGGATAGTCGACGACCGCGACCTTGATGCCGCGCTCGACGAAGCCCGGCGCGACCCACGAGAACTCCGCCTTCGACAGCGAACGCCAGTAGCCGCCGTGGACGAAGACGAGCAGCGGCAACGGCCCCGACGCGCGCTCGGGCTCGAACAGGTCGAAGGACGCCGCCGGTTCGGTGTCATAGGAGACCGATCGCATCCGCGTCGACGCCCGCGCTGCGGCGGCGCGGGCCTCCCAGCGCACGAGGATGTCGCCGACGCTCGCGACGCGAAGACCGTTGTTGTACTGGTCGTTGCCGAACTCGGGCGGGTAGCGGGGCGGCGGGGGCAGCAGCATGGAGGTTCCTGGGAGTGCGCCAAGGTACCCGGCATCGAAGCGGCGCCGCAATCCCGTCGGACGGCCCGCCGACGTCGGTTGAAGCCGGCGCGCCGCCCGGCTACAATCGCGCGTTCGGGGAAGTAGCTCAGCTGGGAGAGCGTCGCGTTCGCAATGCGAAGGTCGGGAGTTCGATCCTCCTCTTCTCCACCAGGTATCGACATCGAAGGGCCGGCGAGAGCTGGCCCTTCTTGTTGGTGGTTGCAGAGGAGAGCGCTTGCGCCGCGCCTCGAACTTCTCTCATGAAACGGCACGACTGCTGCCGTTCAATCTGCTGCGTTCCGTGAGCTAAGAAGGCCTGTTGTTCCAGGCCGCTTGGAGCACATGTGGAACATGACGTTCGCACTTGCTCCAACGCCAGACTATCGGCTATGGATGAGCGGAGTCAATAGCGCTGGCGGTGTCGGTGCTATATTCCGTCATTGCATTTTTATTGATCGTCGGTACACGCCACGCTATATTTAACGGCGGCGGCTTGTTCCTTTAACTAACTGCCATCTTCTTTTAATGGAAAGTAACCGGCGCAAGGAAGTCCCGCTTAACCATTAGTTGTCATAGTGACGGGGTAGCTTTTAACTATAATGCGCTGCTTAGCTTTGCGCCTGGGCACTTCCAAAAATTTCCTGTTCTTCAAACTTTCTTAGAGTACTGATGATACGAATTCTAATAGTGGTAGCAATGATGACGCTGAGCGGATGTTCAACAACGGTGCCGATCAACTACATTCCTTCATCGTCGGTCCGTGGGCATGGGGACATCATTGTGGGTAGCGTACGCTACCTTCCCGCGGACACGGGAAGTGTGAAGCCAAATCAGTTTCAGAAGAACTCCTCTTCAATCGGCGAAAAATTTACGAATCAAGATGTTGCCTTGATTATTAAAAGCGCGTTGCAAAAGGAGCTTGCCTATGCGGGCTACTCTTCGAGCGGCGCCGACGCATTGCGAATTGACGTGGACGTAACGCGCTTTTATGTTGATTGGTTAGGATTCAGTAACGTTGATTTTGACGTCGGCATCGCCTTTCGGGTTTCGAGGTCAGGCAAAGTTTTTTTCCAGCACTCGTCGTTCGCCCATCAAATAGCCCCGAAGACCGAGTCCATGAGTCAGCAGCCCGAGGCCATACGTGCCGCGATTTCGGCCTGCATAGATGATTTCTTAGCGCAGGGACGTCTTCAGGGTCTTCTATAGATGTCTCGCGGGGGCAGTAGGGCCTGCGGCCCGGCTAGACGCTGTACCTAACCCTGCGCAGGGCCGCCAGCAGTGCCTTCCGCGCCTTCCGTTCTTGCTCGGTTGCACCGCTGTATCGCCCGTGCTTGAGCGCCCTGGGACTCCTACATCCGCTGGTACAACGAAAGCGCATCAAGATCTCGCTTGGCTCTCTAAGCCCCATCGAACACCGCAGGAGCCTCGGGATCGCTGCTTAACCGTCCAAGATTTCCGCCGCACCTCCAGGGGGTCAGCTCCTGATGTTGCTTGACAGCGGGAAACCCGCGGCGTTCCGGACGCTCGGAATCCGTGTTTCGTTTGAGGCGTGGCGTCCCACCACTGCTCCAACGATCGCGAACGATATTCAAGGGGCGTTCCATGTACGCAATCCGGACCAAGTAGCACGCATCCGGACGCGTTGACCGGGGTGGTGGGGCTACCTTAGCGTGGCGTCATATATCACGCTGAGGGACGCGATGACGACACGAAGGGAGGCCGTTCAGCTGCTGGCCGGTGGTTTGCTGGTTTCGCAGGGTTGGGCCGTCCGGGCGCAAAGGCCGAATATCGATCCACAACCCATCACACCGTACACGGGTCCCTGGTTTCCAGCGGTACCCGATACCACCGAGTTTGGTCCGACCAAGCTCATCGTGTTCCCGACGTCGTGGCGCATTCACTCGCAAAGCGACCCCACACGAGGTGTGATTTACTCCGACCCCGGCAATACAGACCGCCGGCCCGTCGCCTACGTGTACGTCGACAACAACGCTCGTGTCGCCGTGCGATTGGGGTTCACCCGGACCTACTGGGGCGGCGGCGTGGCGACCTTCACGCAGGTGCGACTGTATTTCGACATCGCCAGTGGGATCCCGTTTTCGGTCTATTGCACACCAGGCGGCGGCATGGGTGATGGATGCGCAGGTTCGGTCACGCAAACCTTCGTCGGTCCGGACTCGATCGTGTACCCCTCGGATTCTGCAGTCTCACAACAAGACGTTTTTAGCAAGATCCTGCAGGGGTGTGTCGGCTGGTCCGGCACTGCCGACGACTGCGGCCGCGTTCTTTGACTTGAGGCCGCCTTCTTAACGTGGGCGCCACTGTACGGCATTGCCCGTGATGATGTTCGGCGTCCGCCGCGCATTACGATACCTAGAGCACGAAGAAGCGGCATTCGTCGCTCGCTTGTCTAACTCAACTCCTGCCAGCTCGCTCCGGCCGCCTTGCTTAGCGCATCGTCCCGTCGTCCGTTTACTCCCGCGCTTTAAAAATGCGGCGTTCATAGCTCCCTCCTCACAACGGTTGGAGTCTTTTGTAAAGCAGGGCCGGTTGACTCCGCATGCCGCAACGCACATGTGTTGACTTCCAGCATCGCTTCGCATAATGATGTCAGCGCAACAATGTGCTGGCGACCACGAGGGCTTCGCTATCGTCTCAAGGCCGATGACACAAATAAGGCCTAGGCGCTGCGGCAGCAATTCGTCGTCATCAAGACTAACAGTTCCGCTTCTGACGAACACGTATGGTGTGACTGCACCTTCAGGAGGATTCCATGAAAGACTTTCGCAGCAATAACATAGTCGGAAGCACAATAGTTATTGGTGGCAAAGTAGATGGCGACGTAACTAACAAATATTCATCTTCACCTGCCATTACGCCACAGATGTGGGACCAGCTGCTGGTGCTTGTCGAAAAACACGGTAAAGTTAAAGAGGTCGAGCAACTCCAAGAGTTGCAATTGCTGCTCGGCAGCAATAGAATTTCCGAAGCAAGACCAGTCTGGTTAAGACTGAAAGGATTTTTAAGCAGCTTTGCCAATGTCGCGCAAATTATATCGACCATTGATGCGCTTACAAAAAGCTGATGGCCACTCTCCAAATCTCCAATAGAACGATCAAACTGACGGACATTGTGGGCGGAAGTACAAACGACCGCACTTTTAATCTTCGTTCAGTGTCTTCAGTAACAACAGACCATGTGCTAACCGCAAGACCATTCAAATGGATTGCAATTGGTTATACGTTTCTAGCTCTTATAGTTGCCGCTTCCCTTGCAGTGTCGGATGACTATCGTGTGTTTGGAATATTGGCATCTATTGTAGTTGGTGCGGCAATGTATTATCTTATCCGCAAAAACATTGCGCCTAGAGACGTTTGGATACTGCAGTTAGAAATCCATGGGGCCTACAGTCGGCTTCTTGCAAGTCGGGATAAATATGCTATCGATCGTGCTTACTCGGAGATTTGCGCGGCGCTTGAGGCCGATGCTCCTTTTTCAAGCACGGTCAATATAGAAAACTCAACGGTTGTGACGGATTCAAATATCGGGGGATCGGTGATCAACAAGAAAGAGAAATAAGCTGTCTTGCAAAGTAAGTGCGTCCTGGCATCAATCCTCCAGAAGCGCGTAGTGAAGGACGAGCGTCAATCTCCGCGCGGTTGAAGTTGGCCGGAGTGCACGCCGGCCCGTGCGTGCTGCCAACGAATGTTACCGCAGCGGATGTCGCAATGCCATGATTTCACCTGCGGCATCACCCCGGCCCTACCGTTGGTACAAGCCGAGTTAACAAAAGTTGCCTGCGGATTGCGCCGATTGTTCGGTGTAAGGGTCGCGCGGGTTGGCTGTTGCCGAGTCAAGTTAGGTGTCGGTCATGTTCTCGTGTTGACAATCGCGGTGGTCAAGGCGGGCTGATGGGCACGTTCGAAGGCCAGCGGTGATCGGTAGCCGAGCGCGCTGTGCCGACGTCGCGGGTTGTACCAACCTTCGATATAGCTGAACAACGCAAGCGGCGCCTCGGCCTTGCTCTGGACGATGTTGCGTTCGATCAGCTCGCACTCGAGGCTGGGGAAGAAGCTCTCGGCCATGGCGTTGTCGTAAGCATCGCCGACGCTGCCCATCGACGGGCGCACGCCCATCGCCTTGCAGCGCTTGCCGAACTCAATCGCGGTGTACTGGGTGAATTCAACCCATTGTCGCAACACGGTCGGAAAGGAGACCGTGATGGGCAAACGTAAACGTCGTTCGGACCGGGCTCGGCGTGTGAAGACCGGGTTGAAGGTGTACTTTTGCGATCCCCAAAGCCCTTGGCAGCGCGGCACCAACGAGAACACCAATGGACTCCTGAGGCAATACTTCCCCAAGGGAACGAATCTCGCCGCTTACCAGCAAACCGATCTGGAGGCGGTGGCGTCAACCTTGAACACACGACCGAGGAAGACCCTCGGCTGGTTGACACCAGCCGAGGCATTCAACGAGATCCTGCATTCGGGCGCACAGAAGCCGCGTTGCGATCTTCGGTTGAAGACCAGCTTCGCGCGAAGCCAGTCAGCCAGTCGCCTTGGCTTACACGTCGAATGCGCCGGCATGCCGACACATTCGACGCGTACCAGCGTGGGGACGCCCCGTCGGCGTCAAGGGTTCGCTACGCCGGGCTGCGCCCGCCCTTGACCCCGCCGCGCCGTCGCATACCGTGCCGCATTCGAAGCGCGTGTTGCGACGACCAGTTGAACGTGGGTTGAACGCCCCTGTCCGAGTGATGAATCAATCCGTCCTGCTCGTCTGGCCGCCGCTCGTAGAGGGCTTGTTCAAGTGCATCCAGAACGAAGTCCGTACGCGCGGAACTCGAGACGCGCCAGCCGACGACGCGGCGGGCAAACACGTCGATGACGAAGGCAACGAACACGAAGCCTTGCCAAGTCGAGACATACGTGAAGATCGACTCGATCGCTGCCCACTGCGATGCGTGCTCGGCACCGTGCTCGATGACCATCCGCACGGCCCGCTCGATGACCTCGGAGGAGTACCTCGTTGATGTGTTCATGGCTCCATCCTCTCAAAGGTTGGAGCCTCCTGGAAAGCCGGAGCGGTTCACTGCGCTTGGTCTCGCCGAGGTTCCTGCGCCTCCACACTTCTGCCCCTCTGCCGCCCCGGAGCCATCGATGCTTCGCGTCAGGACTTGCTGCGCGGTAGCGCCGCGTCGAGCCCCGCGCTCAATCGGGTCAAGGGCTCGAGCGCCGCAGCCAACGCGGCGGTGGCGTCCGGCCCGAGTGCAACGAACTGGCGCACCAGCTGGCTCGAGCGGCCCGCACGGACTTCGGCCAGTACCTTCCGGCCCGTCGCCGTGATCACGACGCCGCTCAGACGTTCATCCATCGAGGCACCTATCGCCCGTTCGATCCAGCCATGAGCGGCGAGGCGACGAACGGTGACCCCCATCGTGGCGGCGGGGGCCTCGACGCGTCGGGCCAGCGGCGCCATTCCGATGCCCGGCGACTTCTCGATCGCCATCAACGTGGCGACCTCGAACTGCGAGATCCGGTAGCGGCGGCGTTCGCGCTTCAGGTTGGATGCCAGCTCGAAGATCAGCGGACGTAACCGGTCGGCGAGGCTCGCCAGGTCGGTCAGCGCCAGGGTTCCCGACCGCGCTGCCGTTGTCGCGTCGGGCACTGCGAGTCCGATGATCGAAGGCGCCGTCGGACTCTCGGCGAGCTTCGCGTACACCAGGTCGAGCACGCCGGCACGGGTCCAGCGCCTGGACCGCGTGTAGACGGTGTGCCAGGGACCGAAGCGCGTCGGCAGATCGCGCCACGCACATCGCGTTCTGCGCACGTGAATGATGGCCTCGAGCACGGCCCGGTTCGACAGGCGGACATTGCCGCGCTGCTTCGGCAGGCAGTCCGCCACCAACGCCATCTGCGCGTCGCTCAGGGCGTCATTCGCGTCGTCGCGGTGATTCATGCGGCGACATTAGTGTGAACGCGTTGTGTTTACAAGCCCGATCACGAAAACGTACGCGCCGTGCAGTCGCCGTGTTCCTGCAGACCTTCCAGAGACATTCAGTAGCGACCGCGAGGGGCCCGCTTTCGAGGCGACCGATTGCGTTTTCGATATGCGATTTGCGCGTTTCCACCGCGCCGCGTCGCGGTGCTCCAATTGCGCCCCCCGAGAACCGGACGGAAAGCGCGTCGACGGATGCCCGTCACTCCAGCCGTCTCCGTCACGAAAAGAATCGATCGTTCGACATGTTCACCTCCACGACGCTTCGCGCCGCCCGCACCGCAGTCTTCCTGCCGATCGCTTGGTCATCGGCGGCGTTCGCCGACGACGCCGGTACGTCGGCCGAAACGCTGGAATCGGTCACCGTGACCGCGCGACGCCGCGAAGAGTCGATCCAGGACGTGCCGACCGCGGTGACGTCCGTGAGCGGCAGGCTGATCCAGGACGACGAGCTTCGCACCACGAAGGACATCGCCCGCGAAGTCCCCGGTGCCACCGGCTGGAACGCCGAAAGCCGGGCCCGGCCACGGTTCTTCATTCGCGGGATCGGCTCGAACGAGGCGACCAACAATGCCGTGCAGCCGATCGGCATCTATGTCGACGAGGTCTATCTCCTGAACAGCCTCTTCCTCGGCGGACCGCTCTTCGACCTCGACCGGGTCGAAGTCCTGCGCGGTCCGCAAGGCACGCTCTGGGGCAAGAACACGACCGGCGGCGCGTACAACTTCGTGTCGAAGAAACCGGACTTCACGCCGAACGGCTATGTGCGGCTTGAGGCCGGCAACTATGGCCAGCGCTTGGTCGAAGGGGCCTACGGCGGTCCCATCGAGGACGACGTGCTCGCGCAGCGGGTGGCGTTCCATTACGAGACCCACGACGGGTGGGCGACCAACCGCGTCACGGGCAAGCAGGTCGGCGACCTCACCGATCTCGCGGTGCGCTACCAGTTGCTGGCCCGGATCACGCCCGACCTGACCGCCGGCCTGAACATCCACGTCCGCCGCCTCGACGGGACCCAGACGCCGGCCTATCCGGTGACGCGGCCGGGGATCCCGACGTTCGGCTACACGCCGCCGTTCGTCGCCAGCGGCGACCGGACGCACGTCGACCTCAACGCCGGCGAGCCGATCGCCAACGTCGACTCGAGCGGAGCGACGGCCAACATCGCGTGGAATGTCGGCGACCTGACGTTGACCTCCATCACCGCGGTGGACGCCGGGACCCGCGAGAACCCCGAGCAGGACTCGGACAGTACGCCGGTGGAGGTGTCGCGCTCGTATGCGCGCAATCACGCCCGCCAGTTGAGCCAGGAGGTCCGGCTCGCGTCGCCGCACGGCGATACGCTGAGCTGGATCGTCGGCTTCTACTACTTCAAGGACCGCAACGACTCCTACTCGGCGAGCGCGACGACCCTTCCCGTCAGCACCACCCTGTCCGGCCTGACTTACACGCAGTACCGGCAGGACACGGAGAGCAAGGCGGTCTTCGGAAGCGTCACCTGGAACGCGACCGAGCGCCTCGCGTTCACCGGCGGCCTGCGCTTCACGTCCGAGGAGGTCGGCATCGACCTCGAGGCGCTCGGGTCAGTCGCGACGATCAACGGCACGCAACCCTTCGTCCGTTCGAGTTGGTGGAACGTCTCGCAGGCCGGCGTGCCGTTGAAGACGATCGCGACCCAGCGCGAGACCAATACCTGGAACAACCTCGGGTACGACTTCACGCCGCAGTACTGGCTGGCGCAGAACCAGCTCGTGTTCGCCCGGGTGGCAAGCGGTTACCGGTCCGGCAACTACGCAGGCTCCAGCGCCGCGGCGCCCCCGGCCGTCGTGCAGCCGGAGAAGCTGCTCGCGTTCGAGGTCGGCTACAAGAGCGAGTGGCTGGACAACCGGCTGATCGCCAATGCCAACGCCTACTACTACGACTACAAGGACATGCAGCTGACCGTGAACCGCGTCATCAACGGTCAGTTCGTGTCGGTCCTGGCGAACGCGGGCAGGGGCCGGGTGAAGGGTGTGGAGCTCGAGGTGCGCGGTCGAATCACCGATGGCATCACCATCCGCGGCAACGTGAGTTCGCTGCGCACCCGGTTCAAGGAGCTGACGACGGGCAACAACGTCAGCTACGCCGGCTACAACTTCGCGCGGGTGCCGAACCTCACGGGCCTGGTCGGGATCGACTACCGGTTCGCGTTCCTCGGCGGTGGTGCGCAGGTCGGTACCGACTGGAGCTACAACAGCAAGACCAACTTCAACGTCACGGACAACACCGATCCGTATGCGCTGCAGGAGGGTTTCTGGCTCGGGACGCTGCGGGCTTCGTACACGCTGCCGGGTGGCAAGACGACGATCGGCGCGTTCGTCGCCAACGTCACCAACAAGACCTACAAGATCCAGGGACAGCTCTACAGCAATGCGCGCTACAACACGACCCTCGGCGACCCGCGCACGGCGGGCATGACCCTCGTCACGCGCTTCTGACGCGGCATGAATACCCGAGCCGATCTCGTTTCCGACCTGCACGCCGCGGGCGCCTATCCGGCCGCGCAGCGCCGCGATTGGACGACCCACGGGTCGCTGACGCTGGTGTTGCTGCTCGGGGTCGTCAATGTCATCGATGCCAGCATCATCGGCGCGCTGCTGACGCCGCTCAAGCAGGAGTTCACCCTCACCGACGAGCAACTGGCCCGGCTGTCGTCGGTGTTCGCATTCTCCGGCATGGTCGGCGCGCCGATCTTCGGTTACTTCGCGTCGCGCTTCGGACGCAAGGCGACGATCGTGGTCGGCGCGCTGGTCTGGAGCCTCGCGTCGATCGCGACCGGCTTTGCGGGCGGCCTGGCGAGCCTGCTGCTGTGGCGGGCGTTGACGGGCTTCGGCGAGGCCGCCTACAACGGCCTCGCGCCGAGCTGGCTCGCCGACCTTTACCAGCCGAAGTGGCGCTCGCTCGTGATGTCGACCTACATGGTCAAGAACAAGATCGGCGCCGCGATCGCTCTGGCGGTGGGCGGTTGGGCGGCGGCGACCTACGGCTGGTCGGCCGCCTTCATCATCGCCGGCATTCCCGGGCTGCTGCTGGTCGTGCTGTTCCTGTTCGTCGACGAGCCGGTGCCGGGCAAGGTCGATGGCCTCGGGTCCACCGTGGTCGAGCAGTCGCGAGCGACGTTTCGCGAGGGGCTGGCGGTCCTGCGCTACCCCGGCTTCCTGATCCACACGGGCGCGACACTGCTGTTCTTCACCGGGATGGCGGGCCAGACCTGGATCCCGTCGTACCTGCACCGCGTCTACGACTTGCCGAACAAGGAAGCCTCGCTGTTCCTCGCGCAGGTCTTGATGGGGACGCTGCCCGCCGGGCTCCTGGGCGGCTACCTGTCGAGTCGCTACCTGCGGTCGCGAGCGTGGGCGTTCCCCGCCTTCCTGCTGACGACGATGGTGATCGCTTCGGCCTGCCTGGGGAGCGCCTACGCCGTCCGGGATCTGGCGACGACCCAGTGGCTGATCGCGCTCGGCACGGCGAGCTTCGGCCTCGGCATGGGTCCGATGACGACGCTCAGCATGGAAACCGTCCCACCGCGGCTGCGTCCCCACGCGACGTTCCTGTTCGTCCCGGTGACGGGCCTGTTCCACATCGCCGTGCTGCAGCTCTTCGGCGCGGTCTCCGATGGTTACGGGCTGCATGCCGCGATCTTCATCTCGCCGGCCGGCTACTTCGGGGCGGGTCTGGTGTGGGCCGCTTTCGCGGTCTGGAACGCACGCCGTCACTTGCCGGTCGCGACGTACTACTGAGGCCGGGGTGACCAAGATGAGCGAACTTCTGATCGCGAGCCAGCTGCCGGCACCCGTCAACGAACAACTGGCGGACGCGTTGGCGATGACGAGTCCGGAGGTTCGGGTCGTGCCGACGGCCACCGGCTCTCCCGCAGGCGTTCCCACGCAAGCCGACATCCTGTTCGCCGCGCCGATGCGCATCCGCGGACAACACGTCCCGGACGAGCGGCCACCCGGTTGGCCCTATGGGCTACGCTGGGTCCAGCTGATGTCGAGCGGGATCGACGCCTATCCGCACTGGCTGTTCGATGTGCCGGTGACCACGGCGCGCGGGAGCTCCGCCGACGCGATCGCGGAGTTCGCGTTGGCTTCCGTGTTCGCCGCGGCGAAACAGTTGCCCGCCGTCTTTGTCCACGAACCCGTGCCGATCGGCGCGACCAAGAGGCCGCGACTGGCGAAGGTCGCAGGCAGCACGCTCGGGCTGGTCGGCTTCGGGGCGATCGGCCAGGCCCTGGCGCGTCGGTCCGTCGCGCTCGGCATGCGCGTGCTGGCCGTGCGTCGTTCGGCTGCGCCGTTCGGCATCGACGGCGTCGAACGCGCCGTCGATCTCGCGGATCTGTTCGCGCGGTCCGATCATGTCGTCGTCGCCGCACCGTTGAACGCCGAGACCCGTGGACTCGTCGGTACAGAAGTGCTGGCCGCGGCGAAGCCGGGCCTGCATCTCGTCAACATCGCCCGCGGCGGACTGATCGATCAGTCCGCGCTGCTTCAGGCGCTCGACGCCGGCCGCATCGGATTGGCTTCGCTCGACGTGACCGACCCTGAGCCGCTGCCCGCCGGACATCGTCTGTTCAGCCACCCGCGCGTGCACATCACGCCGCACATCTCGGGTTCGTCGCCCGACCTGTTCGACAACGTGCTGAAGATCTTCCTGCACAACCTCGAGGCTTTCCGCAACGGCAGGCCGTTCATCAACCTCGTCGACCGCCGCAGTCTCGTGGCGTCGGCTGATGGATTCGCATGACCTGGTCACCGCACGAGGGCGGATGGCGCCGTCATGTCGACCGGCCCGACACGCTGGTGGTCGTGTTGCACGGCTACAGCCGGAGTGGCGGGAACATCAAGGATCGGCTCGCCGAACCGCTTTCGCGCGGTCTCTCGCGCGCCGCGTTCTATGCACCCGATGGCTTCGAAGCCTACGAAGGCGGCGACTACGCGGGTCGACAGTGGTTCAGCCGGAAAGGGATCACACCCGAACTGCGCCTCGAACGATTGCGCGCGGCGCATCTGCGGCTGCGCGCGCTGATCGCAGTCGAACTCGACCGCGTGCAGCTGCCGGGCGATCGCCTGGTGTTGTCCGGGTTCTCGCAAGGCGCGATCCTTTCACTGCATCACGCGGCCACGACGCCGCAGCGGCAGGCGCTGGTGCTCGCCTACTCGGGACGCCTCGCCACGCCGGTGATCGAGAGCAGCGGTACGCCGATCGTCATCGTGCACGGCACGGCGGACGAGGGCGTCGACGAGGTCTCGGCAGGCGCCGGGATGCTCAGGGCTGCCGGCTTCCCGGTGCAGCTCGACCTCCTCGACGGATTGGCGCACGACCTTTCCGAAGCAGGGATCGACATCGGCATCGATGCAATCAGGCGGGCCGGCGCTTCGGCTTGACCGACCACAAACCAACGGAGTAAACCATGGGTCTTCGCAGAATCAGTCACGTCGTGCTGTACGTCCCCGACCCGCAGCGCAGCGTGCAGTGGTACGACGAACTGCTCGGCCTGCGTCCGACGAGCGTCGTCAAGCCGGGCGAGATCGCGCCGATCTTCACGCAGTTCGGCGCGTCCGACAACGACGACGACCACGACCTGGCGTTCTTTCCGACCGGGGGCGGCGGACAGCGCTCGGGACCGTGGAACTCGCGCTTCGAGAAGCAGCCGGACCATGTACCGAAGGCGGGGCTGTACCACATCTCCTACCAGGTCGAGACGCAGGAGGAGTACTACCGCGTGAAGGCGGAGCTCGAGCGCCAGGGCCGCATCGGCAACGTGCACGACGACGACGGCGAGGGCGGCTTCAAGCGCGTCTACGGCACCGATCCCGACGGCCTCCTGTTCGAGGTGAGCTGGGTGCCACCGCTGAAGGAGCAGCTTCGCGTCGCGCGCGACAAGGCGCCGCTGACGACGCCGACCGCGGAGGAAGTCGCCCGACGGCGTGCCGAAGCCAACGCGCGCCTGCGCGAAGCGCATGAGGAGCGCGAGGCGCGGCGCGACTCCGTCCAGGCGGGCTGATGGCCGAGCCGTCGTTGATCGATGCGCTCCGCGCGATCGTGGGGCCGGCCGGCGTCCTGAGCGGCACCGAGGTCACCGACCGCGGCGCCGGCGGCTTTCGCGAGGACACGTTGAAGGCGCAGTGCCTGGTCCGCCCTCGCGACACCGCCGAAGTGTCGGCCGTCCTCCGTCTCTGTCACGACCGCGGCCAGGTCGTGGTGCCGCAGGGCGGCCGGACGGGGCTGGTCCACGGTTCCGATGCCGAGCCGGACGACCTGATCCTGTCCCTGGAGCGCATGAACGACATCGAGGCGATCGACCCGCTGCAACGGGTCGCGGTCGTGCAGGCCGGCGCCACGCTCCAGGCGGTGCAGGAGGCCGCCACCGAGCACGACCTGTTCTTCGGACTCGACCTCGGTGCGCGCGGAACGGCGACGATCGGCGGCAACATCGCCACCAACGCGGGCGGCAACCGCGTCATCCGCTACGGGATGGCGCGCGACATGGTGCTCGGTCTCGAAGCGGTGTTGGCCGACGGTACGATCGTGTCGTCGATGAACCGCATGCTGAAGAACAATGCCGGCTACGACCTGAAGCAATTGTTCATCGGCAGCGAAGGCAGCCTCGGCGTCGTCACGCGTGCGGTACTCCGCTTGCGCGAACGACCGCTCAGCCACGACGTGGCGCTGCTCGCCGTCGACCGCTTCGATCGGGTGATCGCGCTGCTGAAGTTCATCGACGGAAGCCTCGGCGGGGCGTTGTCCGCGTTCGAGGTCATGTGGCGCGGATTCTACGAACTCGTCACCACGCCGCCGGCGCAAGGCGCTCCGCCCCTCCCGCACGGACACGCCTTCTACGTGCTGGTCGATGCACAGGGCGGCGATCTCGAGCGCGACGGCGCGCGGTTCGAGTCGGTGCTGGAAGGGGCGCTCGCCAGGGGACTGGTGAGCGACGCGGTCGTGGCGGGTTCGGATCGGGAGCGCAGGGCGATCTGGTCGCTTCGCGACGACGTCTGGCAGACCAGCCGTCATGGCGTGGCCTTCATGTTCGACGTGTCGCTGCCCGTCGCCGAGATGGAAGCCTACGTGACGACGGTCGAACGCGATCTGCGGGCGCTGTGGCCGAAGGTGCATCAGTGGACCTTCGGGCATCTCGGCGACGGCAATCTCCATTTCGCCGTGCGACCGCCCGACGACGACGCCCGCGTGCGAGCGCAGGTCGAAGAGGTCGTCTATCGACCGCTGGCCGCGTTCGGCGGGTCGATCTCGGCCGAGCACGGCATCGGCGAGGAGAAGCGGGCCTACCTGGACATCTCCCGGCAGCCGGCCGAGATCGCGTTGATGCGCGCGCTCAAGCGGACCCTGGACCCGGCCGGCATCCTGAACCCCGGAAAAGTCATCTGATGGCCATCGCTTCGATGGCGATGGATGCCGACCCGGGCGAAGCGACGGCGCCGCCTTCCCGTCGCGCAGGCCCCGGGCACGCCCCCGGGGCGCCGTCGTTGCCGGCCGACCCGCTGCGCTTCGTGCTTCGCTTCATGTCGCGTTTCCGTTGGTGGTACGCGTCGATCGTCGCGCTGGAGATCGGATCGTCGTTGAGCGGGATCCTCTCCCCCTATGCGATCAGGAACGTCGTCGCCACGGTGTCGGGTCCGATGACGCAGTCCTTCGATGCGCTCTTCACACCGCTCGCCCTGCTCGCGTCGCTCGGCGTGCTGGAGGTCGTGCTCGGCCGCGCGAGCGGAGCGTGCCGGCTGTACGTCGCACCGCTACAGCGGACCGGGGTGACGGCGGACCTGTACGCCTACCTGAACCACCACTCGCAGCACTATATCGGCAGTCATTTCGCCGGCGCGCTGGCGAGCCGCATCTCGGAGACGTCGCTCGGCGTGAACCTGTCGATCTGGACCGTGATCTTCGACTTCCTGCCGATCGCCGTCACGCTGATCGTCGCGGTGATCCTGCTGGCGCAGGTCGACGCCGCCCTCGCAACGTTCACCTTCGTCTGGGCCGCCCTGTTCGTCGCCGTGTCGTATCTGCTGGCACGGCGCTGTCAGACCCACGCCCGTGCGCATGCCGCCGCGCGCAGCGATACCACCGGCAAGATCGTCGACGCGGTCACCAACCTCTCGAGCATCCGCTTCTTCACGCGCCTCGACTTCGAGCGCCGCAAGCTCGATGGGTCCCTGCAGCGCGAGATCGGCACCTTCCGCAAGTCGATGGGTTACAACGAGAGAATCCTCTGGTTCCAGGGCAGCGCCGCGGCGGTCCTGAAAGTCGGCCTGGTCGCGATCTGCCTGGTGCTGTGGAGCCGGGGGCGGCTCGGTGTGGCCGAGGTCGTGATGAGCATCAGCATCTCGCTGCTCGTCGTCGCCGAGGGCCGAAACCTGAGCCGTCGGTTCCTCGACTTCTTCGAATACCTCGGCAACATCGAGAACGGCGTCCGCACCATCGTCCGACCGCACGACGTCGTCGACCGTCCGGGCGCGCCACCGCTCGCCCTCGGCTCGGGACGCATCGAGTTCCGCGACGTCCACTTCGAGTACGAGCCCGGCGCGCCGGTCTTCCGCGGTCTATCGGTCACCATCGCCGCGGGCGAGCGGGTCGGCCTGGTCGGCTATTCCGGCTCCGGCAAGTCGACGCTCGTGAACCTGATGCTGCGGCAGTACGATCCCCAGCGCGGGCAGATCCTCATCGACGGAGCCGACATCTCGAACGTGACGCAAGAGTCACTGCACGCACAGATCGGTCTGATCCCCCAGGACCCCGGGTTGTTCCACCGCAGCCTGCTCGACAACATCCGGTACGGTCGTCTCGAAGCAGGCTTCGAAGAGGTCGAGCATGCGGCGCGCGTCGCTCATGCGCACGACTTCATCAGGGACATGGCGGAGCGCTACGAGTCACTGGTCGGCGAACGCGGCGTCAAGCTTTCGGGCGGGCAGCGACAGCGAATCGCGATCGCGCGCGTGGTCCTCAAGAACGCGCCGATCCTGATCATGGACGAAGCCACATCCAGCCTCGATTCCGTCACGGAGAAGGCGATCCAGGACACCATGGAGACGGTGATGCAGGGCAAGACCGTGATCGTCGTCGCCCACCGGCTGTCGACGATCGCGCACCTCGATCGCATCCTCGTGTTCGAGCACGGTGCGATCGTGGAGGACGGCAGCCACGCCGGATTGCTGGCGCAACGCGGCCTGTACCACCGTCTCTGGTCGCACCAGTCCGACGGATTCCTCGAAAGCGCGCGTACGACAGGTTGATGGCCACGATCGTGCTGATCGGCGCGATCGGATGGACGCTCGATGCGCTGACTCGCGGGTTGACACCGCGACACCGGCTCGGCCAAAGACGCCGTGCGATCCGTCATCGCATCGCCAGGGCACCGGTCCATTGCAAACGCCGGCGAAGGCAGCCAACGGCAGCCGACTTAGCTTGCGCGTTCTTCTTCGTTGGATGTGGCGCGGCTGGCCGGTACGGTGCCGGACGATGTCGTCGATTCCTTCAGCTCCTCCCCGCCCGGCGCCCGTTCCATGGAGCGAATGGCCGACCTGGCTTCTGATCGTCGCCGTCTACGGGTGCTGGCTGTTCGCCGTGCTCGTGGCGACGGCGCCTGGCCGGTTCACGATCGTCCCGCTCGCCATTGCCGCCTGCTGGTTCATGAGCCTCCAGCATGAACTGCTGCACGGCCACCCGACCCGCAGCCGCGCCGTGAATCGATGGCTGGGTCTCGTGCCGCTGGCGGTCTGGTACCCGTACGACCTCTATCGTGAAGCGCACCTCGCACACCATCGTGACGAAAAGCTGACCGAGCCCGGACTCGATCCGGAGAGCAACTACATCAGCGAGGCCGACTACGCGCGGCTGGCCCCGTGGCTTCGCCCGCTGTGGATCGCCCAGCGAGCGGTCGTCGGCCGCGTGCTGCTCGGTCCGGCGATGGTCATCGTGCCGATCTGGCTCGACATCGTTCGCAAGCCGTGGCGAGGCGACTTCACACAAACACGGATGTGGGTCGAGCACCTGATCCTCCTCGCCGGTCTGCTCTGGCTGCTGGCGCGATTCGCCGGCATCGGGCCGTTGCAATACCTGCTGGCCGTCGGCTACCCGGCGCTGGGGCTGTCGATGCTTCGCTCCTTCTACGAGCACCGGCCCGCGGCGCAACCGGCGCACCGCGTGGTCGTCAACGAAGCCGGCTGGTTCTGGCGGCTCCTCTACCTCGACAACAACTATCACGCCGTGCATCACGAGAGGCCCGGGCTCGCCTGGCATCGCATTCGCGCGTGCTATCACGCCGACCGGCAGGGCGTGCTCGAGCGCAACGGGGGCTTTCTGGTCGATGGATACGGCTCGCTGGTGCGACGACATGCGTTCCGGCCGATCGACTCGCCGCGCTATCCGCCATCGCCCCCGTGAGTGCCGTCGTCCGCATCGCCTCGCTGCCGATGTACGACGCGGACCGCGACGCCGTGCAGGCGTGGTGGGACGGCATCGCTCGGGCCATGCGGATCGAGGGTATCGCCGGTGTGCCGGCGGCATTGGACTGGCCATCCGACCTCGGCGCGCACTGGCGCGAGCCGCGTCTCCTGATCAGCCAGACCTGCGGCTATCCGCTGGCCACGCAGCTCGGGGGCGTCGTCCAGGTGCTCGGCGCCTTTCGCTACACGGCGCCGGGCTGCACCGGGTACCTCTATCGCAGCGAGCTGCTGGCGCGCATGGGTACGACGCGACGGAACATCACGGACTTCCGCGGCGCGGTCGCGGCCATCAACGACCGTCAGTCGTATTCGGGATACCACGCGCTGTGCGCGCTGGCGGCGCCGCTCGAGCGTGATGGCCCGTTCTTCGCGCGCGAGGTCGAGTCGGGCTCGCACCGCAACTCGCTGGCGCTGCTGCGCGACGAACAGGCCGACATCGCGGCGATCGACTGCATCAGCCTCGCCGGACTGCGGCGACATGCACCGGCGATTCTTCTCGGCCTGGAGGTGATCGGCGCCACCGCGGCGGCTCCGGGGCTCCCGCTCGTGACATCGGCCGGTACCTCGGCGGCGGACGTTCGCGCGTTGCGCCGCGCACTCGGGATGGCGAGCGAGGATCCGGCGCTCGCGGATGCGCGCGAGGCGCTCTTCATCGACGGATTCGAAATCGTTCCGGCATCCGCGTGGAACCCCTTGGCGGCGAGCGCCGGCGGGTTTCGAAGCGAGCGGTCCTGAGGCGCCGACGGGGCGCAGATCGCGCAGTCCGTCAGCCGAACCGGTCCGCGGGTCGTGGCAGGCCGAGGTTCTCCCGCAGCGTGCGCCCCTCGTACGCCGTGCGGAAGATGCCGCGTCGCTGCAGTTCGGGCACGACCTTGTCGACGAACGCTTCGAGTCCGGCTGGAAGAAACGGAAACATGACGTTGAAACCGTCCGACCCCTCGGTCATCAGCCACGCTTCCATCTCATCGGCGATCGTCCGTGCCGTGCCGACGAAGGCCAGGCCGGCGTAGCCACCGAGGCGCTGCGCGACCTGCCGGGCCGTGAGGTCCTCGCGCCGGCCGAGGGCGATGGCCCGCTCGCGGCCGCTCTTGCTGTCGTTGGTCTCCGGCAGGTCGTCCGGCAGGGGGCGGTCGAGATCGAGGCGCGTCGCGTCGAAGCCCAGGGCGATCGACAGCGCGGCGATCGCACTCTCCTCGAACACCAGCGCATCGAGCGTCGCGCGCATCGCCTGCGCTTCGCCGACCGTGTCCCCGACGACGACGAACGCCGCCGGCAGGATCTTCACGTGATCGCGATGCCGGCCGATGCGCTCCACTCTTGCCTTGACGTCGGCATAGAAGCGTTGACCGTCCTGCAGGTTCGCCGGCGCGGCGAACACCGCTTCGGCCGTCTCCGCGGCCAGCTGCTTGCCGGGCTCCGACGAGCCGGCCTGCACGATCAGCGGCCAGCCCTGGACGGGTCGCGCGATGTGCAGCGGCCCACGCACCGAGAAGTACTTGCCCTTGTGGTCGAGCGTTCGCAGCCGGGCCGGATCGAAGTACAGCCCGCTCTGCGCATCGCGGATGAAGGCATCGTCGGCCCAGCTGTCCCACAACCCGGTGACGACGTCGAAGAACTCGCGGGCACGGACGTAGCGCTCGTCGTGCGCCATGTGCTCGTCGAGGCCGAAGTTCAGCGCCGCGTCCGGGTTCGACGTGGTGACCACGTTCCAGCCGGCGCGACCGTTGCTGAGGTGATCGAGCGAGGCGAAGCGGCGTGCGACATGGAACGGTTCGTCGAACGTCGTGGACGCCGTCGCGACGAGGCCGATGTGCTCGGTCGCCTGGCTGAGCGCCGCCAGCAGCGTGAACGGCTCGAACGACGTCACCGTGTGGCTGCGGCGCAGCGCCTCCATCGGCATGTTCAGGAGGGCCAGGTGATCGGCCATGAAGAACGTATCGAACTTCGCCGCTTCGAGCCGCTGCGCGAGGTACTTCAGGTGGCCGAAGTTGAAGTTCGCGTCCGGCCAGGCGCCGGGATAGCGCCAGGCCGCGGTGTGGATGCTGACGGGACGCATGAAGGCCCCGAGACGGAGTCGCCGGCGGTCGCTCACGTCGCTACCGGTGATAAGCGATGCGCTGCGCGAGCCCGGTCGCGACTTCGGCCGAGCCGCTGCTGCGCCACAAGGCAAGTGCGGCGATCACACGCACCGGCGACCCCCTGGCCCGGCCCGCGCCGTCCGCGCCGAGGACGCCTCCGACAGCGACAGGAAGACGTCGATCTCCACTGCGCGGAGGGCGGCTGCAGCGTCCGAGGTTCGCAATGATTCATCGAAGTGCGTTTGAAGCGGAAGCCAGTCCGTAAGGCTAGCGATGCGGGACCGTCGCGCCAACGACCGAAACCGCATATCGGTATGAGACGAGCGTCGGTGACAGCGTGCCTGCGACGAGGCAGCATGCGTCACCGACCGCTCCGCCGCGTCGGGTCGCACGCACGGACACGCCGGCAGCGTGTGCCGTGCGCGCCTCGCCTGTCGCCGCCGACCGTCCATGACCGCTCGCTCACGCTTCCTGCTGTCCCTCTCCTTCCTGCTACTGCCGTTGCTGGCCGTCGCGCAAACCAACCCTGCGGTCCTCCGCATCGGGTTCCAGAAATCTTCCGTGGACTTCGTCATCACGAAGCAGCGTCATGCGCTCGAGAATCGGCTCGCCGGCACGGAAGTGCGGTGGACCGAGTTTCCTGCGGGCCCTCAGCTGCTCGAGGCGATGGCGGTCGGCAGCATCGATGTGGGCATGACCGGTGACGCACCACCCGTGTTCGCGCAAGCGGCGCAGAAGGACCTCGTCTACATCGGGGCCGAGGAACCGAAGCCGCAGAGCTCGGCGATCCTGGTGCCGCGCGACTCGTCGCTGCGATCGCTCGCCGACCTGAAGGGAAAGCGGGTCGCTTTCCAGAAGGGGTCGAGCGCGCACTTTCTCGTGGTCCGTGCGATCGAGAAAGCCGGCGTCGCGTGGGCCGACATTCAGCCGATCTATCTGGCACCGGCGGACGCCCGCGCGGCTTTCGAGCACGGCAGCGTCGATGCGTGGGCGATCTGGGATCCCTACTACGCTGCGGCCGAGTCGGCTCTCAAGCCGCGTGTGCTGACGACCGGCGAGGGGCTGTCGAACAACAACAGCTTCTACCTCGCGACGAGGACGTTCGCGCAGGCGAATCCGCAAGTCATCACGACACTACTGGACGAGTTGTCCAGGACCGATGCCTGGGCCGCAAGCCACCGAACGGAGGCAGCGCAGCTGCTCGCCGACTTTTCCGGGCTCGACCTGCCGACGATGCAGCGCTTCTTCGAGCGGCGCCCTGCGTCCCGGATCACGCCATTGTCGCCGTCGCTGACGGAAGACCAGCAACGCGTCGCGGATGCGTTCTTTCGACTGGGCCTCATCCCCCGCGCGGTGCGGGTGGCGAACATCGTCTGGCCACTCTCACCGTAGAAGTCCGGCGATCGGCGCGGACGAGCGGTTGCGAGCGAACGCGCTCGAGCCAGAGGCGATCGATCGGTGCTCAACGCTCCTCGGTCGCTTGCGGCGCACTTCACTCTCGACGCGGATCGACTCGCGGGGCGAAAGGTGCGTCGCCGCCGTGGTGCGCCGCGTCGCGTGACGGCGCGCGAAGCCGGCTCTCCAGCCGGAACGCGACCCGCGACAGGCTGAAGCAGAGGACGAAGTAGGTCGCGGCGAGGATCGCGTAGACCTCGGCGGGCTTCGTGAAGACCTGCGAGTTGATCTGGGATGCGATGAACGACACCTCGGTCAGGCCGATGATGTAGCCGAGCGAGGTGTCCTTGATGCTCAGGACGAACTGGTTCACCAGCGAAGGCAGCATCGAGCGCACGGCCTGTGGAAGGATGATGAGTCGCAAGGTCGGCCAATAGCCGAACCCGAGCGACTTCGCGCTTTCGAACTGACCCCGTCGCACGCCGAGAATGCCGGCACGGAAAACCTCCGCGAGATAGACGCCGTTGAACAGCACCAGCGCGATTAGCATAGTCGTGAACTGATCGGTCTTGTAGCCCGTGACGCTCGGCAGGAAGAAATAGGCCCAGAAGACCGTCAGCAACAGGGGCGTTCCGCGGACGACGAACACGATGGCCGTGATCGGGAGGCGGACTGCGGGAAACGGGCTGATGCGGGCGACGCCGAGCAGCAATCCGAGGGGGACGCTGAGCACGAGGCCGGCCGCGGCGAGGAGCAGCGTCAGTGCGAGGCCACCGAGCGGGCCGGCGGGGTACTGTCCGACCAGGAAGTACAGCCAGTAGGTCTCGACGAGGTCGATCATCGCCGCTTGCTCGACGGACCGTTCATGCCGGTCGAGGCGGATAGCGCAGCTGATAGAGCGAAGCCAGACCGGTGATCACGAGCGATACGGAAAGGTAGGCGGCGGTCGCGAACACGAACGACTCCGCGCTCCGGAAGGTGGCGCTCTCCACCCGGCCGGCCTGGTACATCAGTTCCGCTGCGCCGATGACCGTGGCGATGCTGGTGTTCTTCCAGAGGTTGAGCGTCTGCGACAGCAGCGGCGGGATCGTGATGCGCAATGCTTGCGGCAGCATCACATGCCGCATCGTGGCGAGATACCCGAAGCCGAGCGCGCGGCCCGCCTGGAACTGCGCGATGGGGATCGCCCGGATCCCGCTACGGATGTCCTCGGCCAAGAACGAGGCCGCGTACAGCGTGAGCGCGATGACCGCACTGACGGCCTCGATGTTGGCGGCGTACAAGCGCTCCTTGACGGCGTCCGGCAGCAGCTCGGGTGCGCCGAAGTACCAGAACAGCAGGTGGGCGAGGAGGGGGACGTTGCGGATCGCTTCGACGTATGTCGCGCCGATCCAGCGCAACGGCGCGACCGGCGCCATGCGGAGCAGCGCGATGCCCGTGGCCAATGGCAGTGCGAGGACCAGCGAGACGGCAGTGAGCTCGAGCGACAGCACGAAGCCCGCCACCAGCATCTCGTGGTATTGCCCGCGCAGCAGCAGTCCGAAGTCGAAGCCGGTCATGCTCCCGGAAGTCCGTCGCCGGAGCCGGCACCAGCGCTCAGCCGTCGACCTTGTCGGAGTCGATCTTGAACGGCCGACGATCGAAATTGGTCTTCGTGCCCGGGCCGTACCACTTCACGAACAGCTTCTCGGCGCCGCCCGAGGTCTCGAGGTCCGTCAGCGTCTGGTCGACGACCTTCTTCAGCGAAGTTTCCCCCTTGCGGATGCCCAGTGCGAGCGGTTCCACGTTCAGGTTGGTCGGCAGGATCACGTAGTCCTTGCCGCGCGGCCCGAGCTTGCCCAGATCGTCGATCAACGAAGATTCATCGTTGACGTAACCCGCTCCCTTGCCCTGCTGGAACGCCTGGAACGCCTGCTGTGTCGTCTCGAACGTGACGACGTCGACATTCGGCACGGCCCTGCGGATGTTGGGCTCCTGCGTTCCGCCCTTCACGGTCACCACGCGCTTGCCAGCGAGATCGGGAACGTCCTTGATGCCGCTGTCCTTCTTGACGATGACCTTCGAGCCCGTCACGAAGGTCGTCAGCGAGAAGTCGATCTGCGACTCGCGTTCCTTGTTGTGGGTCAGCGACGCGGCGAGGAGGTCGACGTGCCCCTGCTGGAGCTCGGGGATGCGGGCCGCGACGGCGATCTGCTTGAACACCGGCTTCACGCCGAGCTTTCGCGCCACGGCAGTGCCGAGGTCCACGTCGTAGCCGACGAGTTCGCGGGTCTTGGGATCGACGAAGCTGTTCGGCTCGTCGGTGCCGAGGACGCCGACGACGAGCGTTCCCTTCTTCTGGATGTCGGCGAGCTGATCGGCCTGCGCGGATCCCGCCAGGAGCAGCACGGCGGTTCCTACTGTTGCAAGGACGCGTTGAAGCATGTCGTTCTCCCGTGTGTGTTTCGCGATGCGGACCAGTCGTCGGACCGGCCGGCGTCCCATCATGGCAAGGATCACGCGCGCGAACCAACCGCGCTATCTGCATATCGATAGATCGATCGCGAAGCGTGTTCGAAGTCGGATGCCTCCTCGCTTGGCTCGAGGATCCGGGCCGCGACCGTGCTGCCGTGCTCCTCGACAATCGCGCGCGACAGGGTCGGCGCGAACAGCTCGATGAAGGCATAGGCGTAATCGGGTAGCCACGCATTCGTCGTGACCGCGAGTCGCGTGACGTTGATGTCGAAGAGATGGCCCGCATCGAGCGCTCGCAGCGTCCGGTCCCGTTCGGGATCGAAGGCGATCGACGCGACGATGCCGATCCCGAGGCCGAGCTCGACATAGGTCTTGATGACGTCGGCATCCATCGCGGTCAGGACGATGTTCGGCTCGAGACCTTGTAGCGCGAACGCCTTGTCGATATGCGAGCGTCCCGTGTAGCCGGTCTGATAGGTGACGATCGGATGGCGGCAGAGCGCGAGCAATGTCAGTGGGCCGTCCGCCTGCAACAACTCGTGGCCGGGCGGGAGGATGACGCTGTGCGTCCATCGATAGCAAGGCAGCGCGGTCAATCGTTCGTAGCCGGCCAGTCCCTCCGTCGCAATGCCGATGTCTGCTTCTCCCGTCAGCAGCATCCCCGCGACCTGCTGCGGTGAGCCCTGATGCAGGCTCAATTTGACGTCAGGGTAGATCGCGCAAAAATCGCGAACGACCGCGGGCAGGGCGTAGCGGGCCTGCGAATGGGTCGCGGCGATCGACAGGGGCCCGGCATGCTGCGCTGACAGGCTCGATCCCGCGCGCTTGATGTTGTCGACTTCGAGCAGCATGCGCTCGATCATCGGTAGCAACGCGGCCCCCGGGTTCGTCAGCCCGGTCAGGCGCTTGCCGTTACGCACGAAGATCTCTATGCCGAGTTCGACTTCGAGTTCCCGGATCTGGCGGCTGATGCCGGACTGTGACGTGTGAAGCATGTCCGCCACTTCGGTGAGATTGAAAGCGGCACGCGTCGCTTCACGAACGGCCCGAACCTGTTGAATGTTCATGATGGGATGGCGTCGATGACGAGGGGCTGCCTCCAGGTCGTCGAACGCTCCTTCAAAATTTCCGTGCCGTTTGTCGGCAGGGTCGGCGAACGTCGGAGGAGACGTTCGCCGGGGTGTCGTAGAGGATCGGGTAGCTTGCGGTGACCGCGTGGGTCACCCGTTCGATCCGGCTCTCACGTCAGTGATGAGCGACAACACCTGAGCAAAGATTCGCCCGACGACGGAAAGCGTCGTGACGAACCTTGCGTGGCCCGCAATGGAGAAGGCGAGTAGACGGTGAACATTGCGTGTCTAGCGGGGGCGACTCAGCGGTCAAGCAGGTCGGCAAAAGACGAGGACGGTGATCCTAGCGCCTCGAGCATCCCGTCAAAACGATTAAACGGGCGAATGGATATAACTATCGGCTCTGTGATTCCGGGGTCGGCTACACCGCGCCGCGTCCATTCGCGACCAGGACGTCGGCCGAAGTCGCCGTGTGTCCTTTGGCAGCCCAGGTTTCCGGGGTAAGTTCGGGGTCACTGCAAAGTTGTTTCGGGAATTACCCGTCCACGCGACCCGATGTCCGCCGCTCCGAGCCCGCGCTTCGACCGCTTCTACCGCCACGACGAGCTCACGGCGCTGCTCCACGCCTACGCGGCGGCGTACCCGGCGCTGGTTTCCGTCGGCTCGATCGGCAAGAGCTACGAGGGCCGCGACATCTGGGTGGCGACGCTGACCCATCGCGCGACCGGGAGCGACGTCGACAAGCCGGCGTTCTGGGCCGACGGCAACATCCACGCGGCCGAGCTGACGGCGTCGACCGCGGTGCTCTACTACCTGCATGAGCTGGTCACGCGCTACGGGTCGGACCCCGACATCACGCGACTGCTCGACACGCGAACCGTCTATCTCTGTCCGCGTCTGAATCCCGACGGCGCCGAGCTCGCGCTCGCCGACCGGCCGCGCCACATCCGCTCTTCGACCCGTCGCTACCCGTTCGACGAGGACCCGGTCGACGGGCTCGACGTCGAGGACGTCGACGGCGACGGCCGCGTGCTGTTCATGCGCATCCCCGACCCGCACGGCGCGTACAAGAAGTGCGAGGCGGATCCGCGGCTGATGGTCGCGCGCGAACCAGGGGAAGCCGGCGGCGACTACTACCGCCTGATTCCCGAGGGATTCGTGCGCAACTACGACGGCGTGACCGTCCGGGTCAACGCCGACCGCGAAGGACTGGACCTCAACCGCAACTTCCCGTCGCTGTGGCGCCAGGAGTTCGAGCAGAGCGGCGCCGGCGACTATCCGACGAGCGAGCCCGAGGTCAAGGCGATGGTCGACTTCGTCGTCGGCCATCGCAACATCGGCGCCGCGATCAGCTACCACACGCACTCCGGCGTGATCCTGCGGCCGATGGGCACCGGGAGCGACGACGACATGATCCCCGAGGACCTGTGGTCGATCCGGCGCTTCAGCGACCTCGGCGCGAAGCTGACCGGCTATCCGGCGATCAGCATCTGGCACGAGTTCAAGTACCACCCGAAGCAGGTCATCACCGGCACCCAGGACTGGATGTACGAGCATCTCGGCGCGCTGTTCTGGGTCGTCGAGATCTGGGCGCCTAACCGCGAAGCCGGCATCCACGAGTACAAATTCATCGACTGGTATCGCGATCATCCGGTCGAGGACGACCTGAAGCTGCTCAAGTGGAGCGACGAGCAGACGGGGGGGCCGCGCGCACGTCGACTGGACGCCGTTCGACCATCCGCAGCTCGGCCCGGTCGAGATCGGCGGCTGGGACAAGATGAACTACTGGCGCAACCCGCCGCCCGAGCTCCGCGAGCGCGAGGCGGCGCGCTTCCCGAAGTGGATGACGCAGATCGCGCTGTCGCTGCCGAAGCTCGAGCTGCTGCGCACGGAGGTCGAGGCGCTCGGCGACGGCACCTGGCGCGTGCGGATGGCCGTCGCCAA
>CAXTDA010000010.1:0-15274 GCA_964242935.1 uncultured Burkholderiaceae bacterium
CGCTGGGGGCCCGACCCAACCCCCCCCCTCCGCCGCCCGGCCGGGCCGGCGGGCGGCGCGCGCACCCCGCCCTAGGGGGGCGGCTCTGGGCGGGCCCGACCGCTTCCGACTCGAAGGCCCGCAAGAGCAAGGGAGCCGTCCTGATGAACAGCCTCACCACCGACCGTCCGACCGTCAATGCCGCCGTGGCCCACGACGCCGCGATGCCGCGCGTCGACCTCTACGCCGACATCCACAAGGCGCTCCGCGCCTGTTTCTGCGAGACGCTGATGCAGGTCGGACGCACCGACGCCGGCGATGCCGACGAGACGCGCGCCACGCTCGCCGTCGTCCGCAACCTGCTCGCCATGTGCCGCTCGCACGTCGACAAGGAGAACCGTTACGTCCATCCCGCCATCGAGGCGCGTGCGCACGGCGTGTGCGATCGCATCGCCAACGAGCACGACGCGCATCTGCAGGCGATCGCCGACCTCGAGGAGGACGTGCAGGTCGTCGAAGCCGCGACGACGCGTTCGCGCGACCAGGCACTGATGCGGCTTTACCGCCACCTGTCGCTCTTCGTCGCCGAGAACTTCGAACACATGATCGTCGAGGAGACGTCGCACAACGCGGCGCTCTGGCCGCACTACAGCGACGCCGAACTGATCGAGCTCCACGGCCGGATCCTCGCGTCGATCGCGCCGGTCGAGATGACGGCGGTGCTGCGCTGGATGGTGCCGTCGGTCACCCCGACCTCGCGGGCGATGATGTTCGCCGGCCTGCGCGCCGACCTGCCGCCGCAGGCGTTCGACATCGTGCTCGACCTCGCGCGGTCGCATCTCGCGCCGCGCGACGCGGCGAAGCTCGATCGCGCATTGCGCGCGATGGCCGGCGCCTGACGGCTCGCCGGTCGGCCCGGCGCTCGCGACTGGAGGCGATAATGCGAGCTCCGGGATCACCCGACGAGGATCGACGATGGCCGCCCGCTACGAGACGAAGGGCCCGACGCGCACCGAGGTCGACGCGATGCCGGGGCCGGTGGTCGTGCAGTTCGGCACCGACTGGTGCGGCTACTGCCAGGCGGCCGAGCCGCTGATCGCGAGTGCGTTCGCCGACTATCCGCAGGTCAGGCATCTGCGCGTCGAGGACGGCAGCGGCCGTCCGCTCGGCCGTTCCTTCGGCATCAAGCTGTGGCCGACGATGGTCTTCCTCGCCGACGGACGCGAGGTCGCTCGCGTCACGCGACCGCACGGCGCCGACGAACTCGGCCGCGCCCTCGCCGCAGTCGCCGACGCCGCGCGGAGCGACGCCTGAACGTTCGCGTCCCGTCGTTCGGGACGTCGCCATGAACCGGCCTGCGCACGAGGACACGCGTTCCGACACATCGGCCGAGTCGTCGGCCGAGTCGTCGATCGAGCTGACCGACGACGAGGAAGGGGCGATCCGCGAACGGTTGCCGCATCGCGCGCCGGTGCTCTTCGAGATCATCCGCCGAAGCGGCCAGGACGAGCTCGAACGGTCGCTGTTGTCGCTGTGGTGGTCGGGGATCGCGGCCGGGCTCAGCATCGGCTTCTCGGTGCTGACGCCGGCGATGCTGCGGCGCTATCTGCCCGCGGACCAGGTCTGGACGCCGATCGTCTCGCAGCTCGGCTACAGCGTCGGCTTCGTGATCGTGATCCTCAGCCGTCAGCAGCTCTTCACCGAGAACGTCATTACCGCCGTCGTCCCGGTGATGGCGAAGTCGCGCCTGCGCAACCTGGCGATGATGCTGCGGCTCTGGATCGTGGTGCTGGTCGCGAACGTCGTCGGCGCGATCTTCTTCGCGGCCTTCCTGCGCTACGGCGGCGCGATCGACGCCGATCTGATGAAGTCGCTGCATGCGGTCTCGGCGCACCTGCTGCACGCGGTGCCGATGGAGACGATGGGCCGCGGCATGGTCTCCGGCTTCCTGATCGCGTCGCTCGTGTGGATCCTCGCAGGCATCGAGGGATCCGGGCTCGGCATGATCGTGCTGATGACCTACCTGATCGCGCTCGGCGGCTTCGACCACGTCGTCGCGGGCTCGGTCGAGGCGGCCTTCCTCGTGATGGAAGGCCAGCAGAGCGTCGGCGACGCGTTCACGCGCTTCTTCGTACCGACGCTGATCGGCAACATGATCGGCGGCACCGCGATCTTCACGCTGCTCGCGTACGGGCAGATCCGCGACGAACTGAAGGGCAGCGGTACGCACGGTCGCGGGGAACGCTGACCGTTCACCACCCGGCGAAGTCCTTCAGCAGCCACAGGTTGGCCGCGCTGATCATCGCGAACAGGCTCCAGGCGATCGCCTTCGTCGCGGGGCCGATCGCGAAGCGACCCATCACGGCACGGTCGCCGGTCAGGCGGATCAGCGGCCAGATCGCGAACGGCAGTTGCATGCTCAGCACGACCTGGCTGCCGACCAGCAACGTCCCGATGCCCGCGTCGCCCAACCACCAGACGCCGGCGAACGCGGGCAACAATGCGAGCGATCGCGTGATCAGGCGGCGCTGCCAGGCCGGCAGCTTCAGGTCGACGAAGCCCTCCATCAGCACCTGGCCGGCGATCGTGCCGGTGAACGTCGAGCTCTGACCGGCGGCGAGCAACGCGATGCCGAACAGGACCGACGCGAAGACGCCGCCGACCAGCGGATCGAGCAGGTGATACGCGTCCTGGATCTCGGTGACGTCGCTGCGCCCCTGCGCGTGGAACGCCGACGCGGCGAGGATCAGGATCGCCGCGTTGACGACGAACGCGAGCGACAGCGAGACGACCGTGTCGCCGGTCGACAGGCGGATCGCATCGGCGAGGCTGCGGTCGTCGTCGTCGACGATGCGCGTCTGCACGACGGCCGAATGCAGGTAGAGGTTGTGCGGCATCACGGTCGCGCCGAGGATGCCGATCGCGACCAGCACCGCGTGGCCGTCGCGAAAGATCGCGAAGTCCGGCGACAGCCCCTGCGCGACCGCGGTCCAGTCCGGATGGACCATCGCCAGCTCGACCGTGAAGCACACCGCGATCGTCATCACGAGCCCGAGCACGATCGCCTCGATCTGCCGGAAGCCGCGCCCCTGCAGGCCGAGCACGAAGACGGTGTCGAGCGCCGTGATCGCGATGCCGACCAGGATCGGCAGTCCGAGCAGCAGATGCAGCGCGAGCGCCGTGCCGAGCACCTCCGCGACGTCGCAAGCGACGATCGCCGCCTCGGCCAACAGCCACAGGGCGCGGCTCACGGCCGGTCGGTAGCGCTCGCGGCAGGCGCGGGCGAGATCGGTGCGCGTGACGAGACCGAGCCGGACGCTCAGCGTCTGCAGCAGCATCGCGGCGACGCTCGACAGCAGCACCACCCACAGTAGCGCCATCCCGTAGCGCGAGCCGGCCTCGATGTCGGTCGCCCAGTTGCCGGGGTCCATGTAGCCGACCGCGACCAGCAACCCGGGGCCGGTGACGCGCAGCAGTCGCTGCCAGAGCGGCGCGTCGCGCCGTAGCGCGATGCTGCCGAGCAGGTCCGACGAATAGAACGGGTGGGTGGCGCGGGTCGGGATCGGTGGCATCGGCGCGCATTGTGACGAACGCCTGCCCGCGGCCGCATGGCCAAAAGGCGCATTCGATGCCGCCTTCCGGCGTCGAGCCAGTGGGTGGCCGGCAAGGCGGGCGACGGCTGGGGACCGATGGGCCCGTGGCTGGTCACCGCGGACCAGATCGACCCGACCGATCTCGACATCGAGACGCGGGTCACGGCGAGGTCCGGCAGTCGTCGAACACGAAGAACATGATCTTCGACTGCAAGACGCTGGTCAGCTCGTCTCGCAGCGGATGACGCTCCGGCCCGGCGACCTGATCTTCACCGGCACGCCCGAAGGCGTGATCCTCGGCTACCCGAAGGACAAGCAGGTCTGGCTGAAGGCCGGGGACCGCATCACGACCCGCATCCAGCAGCTCGGCGACCTCGCGTTCACGCTGGTCTGACGACTACAGGCTCTCGGGCTTCGCGGGCCCGGCGTGGATGAACTTGTTCAGCTTGATCGCGGGGAACGCACGGCGCACGCGCTTCGTCCCGGTGTTGAACTGATCGACGAGCTCGGCCCATTCGGCGGCGCGCGCGGAACCGTTCCGCTCGTGGTCGCCGATGACGAGCGCGGACCGGGCGCGCAACAGGATCTCGGCCGACGCCTCGGCGATCACGCCGTCCTTCTTCGAGATGCGGTCGATGTCCTTCAGCCAGCCGTTCAGCCTCGTCAGGAAGTCGTGCGAATAGAGGCCGAGCAGGCATCGGGCGAGCGGCGACGCCGGCAGGTGATCCCACGGCAGGTGCCGGTTGAACGACTCGACGCTGCGCCGGAATCCCGGATAGATCACGTTGGTGTCGTGCATCAGGAAGCCGTAGTCGAAGCGCCAGCGGAGTGGCGCCTCGTACAGCGTGCTGTACTCCCACGCGTTGTGCGTGCTGAACGCGTACTCGATGCCGTCGATGGTGCGGTCGGCGTTCTCGGCGCAGCCGTTGACGACGACCTTGATGCGCTCGGCCGGGATGCCCTCGTCGAACAGCTGCTTCAGCAGCGGCGGCAACGTCCGCTCGTAGAAGGCGAGGCACGACGCGACGAGGTAGACGACCGACGACGGCGACGCGGCCGGGCCGTCCTGCGGAACCAGGCAGAGCTTCGTCAGCGCGGCCGAGGACTCGGGCTCGTCGCAGAAGAAGCCGACCGGGATCTCGCCCATCGACTGCGTCCAGGTCGAGCTCGGGATCCAGTTGTTGTGGGCCGTGACGAACGCGAACGCGCTCGAGCGGTCCTGCTCGCTCCAGTCGTACGGGATCCAGCTCCCCTCGTTCGGGTGGCCGTAGCCGCTGATGCGGCCGTCGGGCTGCAGCGTCAACGTCCCGATCGGCTCGATCATGAAGCCGTCGCGCAGGTCCTTCATGCGTGCAAAAAGGTGCGGACGCCCGATCAGACGGTGCATGTCGACCCCGGGCGTAAGCGCGCGAGCGGGGACACGACGCGGCATCGCGGTGTCGGCAGCGGTCACTGCATGCAGTTCGAATGCCTCGGAGGGAACGGCATGCAGGTTGTGAACAGCGGTCATCGGTCCGTGCTTTCGTGGGAGAAGGGGCGTGACCGGACTGGCGCGCGGGTGAGGCGTCGGCCCGGCAGGACAACACTCGGGATCGCGGGGTCGCCGCATCGCAGCCGCGCGCCCACCGCTGGACGCACGCGCGGAACGCGGCTTGCCCCCTCCCATCAGCAGCGGTCGTGCCTGCGCATCCATCACCACCATCCGGAGGTCCGCATGATCATCGTGCTCGGAAGCGTCGTCGTCGGGGGCCGCATCGACGAAGCCCTCACGTTGTGTCGGGAACACGTCGCCCGCTCGCGCACCGAGGCGGGTTGCCTCGCGCACGCGGTCCATCGGGACACCGGGAATCCGTCGCGACTCGTGTTCGTCGAGCGGTGGGACAGCCGGGAATCGCTCTTCGCCCACTTCCAGGTCCCCGCCTCGCGCAACTTCGGCAAGGCGCTGGCCGCGCTGTCGGCCGAGCCACCGACGATCGAGGTCTTCGAAGCCGAACCGGTCGAGTTACCGAGGAGGCGGAAGGCCGAGCCGCCGCATGACGTGCGTTGATGCGAAAATGATGCGTTGATGCTAAGGTCGCGTCATGCGGACGACCCTTGCACTCGACGACGATGTGGTCGCCTATGCCCGTGCGCACGCCCGGCGCGAGGGGATCTCCCTGGGCGAAGTCGTCTCGCGCCTCGCCCGCCAGGGCATCGTGGCACGAGCCCGGGCGCCGCTGGCGCTGGCCGAGCCGAAGTCCCGCTACGCGCTGCTGCCCGCGCGCGACGAGACGATCACGTCCGAACACGTCCGCGCGCTGATGGACCAGGAAGGCGTCTGATCCGTGTCGGTACGCCATCTCCTCGACGTCAATGTCTGGGTGGCGCTGCTCGACGAAGCCCATGTGTTTCACTCGCAGGCGCTGGCATTCATCGAGCGCCGCCGCGTCCGGATCGCGACCTGCCCTTTCGTCGAGAACGGCGTCGTCCGCGTGCTGAACCTGCCCGGCTACAGCAAGCTCGCGCCGGTCGGCTTGGAAGCGGTCGCGCGCAAGCTCGCCGAGATCTGCGCCGGGGTCGACCATGCGTTCTGGGCCGACGACGTGTCGCTGCGCACGCACGGCATGGTGAACTGGCCGCGCGTGCTCGGCCACAACCAGATCACGGACCTCTATCTGCTGGCGCTTTCCGTCGCGCACGACGGCTGTCTCGTCACGCTCGATCACCGGATCGCGACCACCACCATCGTCGGCGCGACCGATCGGCATCTTCTGCTGTTGTGAGGCCGCGCCGGTGCGGCGCGTCGCCTCGAGCCCGTCCGTTCCGGGCATCTGCACGTCCATCAGGACGACGTCGTCGGTCTAGCGCCCATCGTTCGATCCGCCCGCCTCGCGACGGCGCCCCGCGAATCGCAGCAGGATACCGGGCGCCCGCGTCGCAGGGGCCGGTCGCGGCGGGCGTACGAACCCGTGACGACTCGTTGACACGGAGGCCGCACAAGTTGTTATGTTGCCGGTGGCATCCTGTCCCGTCGTCCAACCACTCTGCCGAGGAGACCTCCATGACCGCATCGACCGTCAAGCCCATCCCGGAAGGAATGCACACGATCACGCCGCACCTGGTCTGCGCGGGCGCCGCCGACGCCATCGCGTTCTATGAGAAGGCGTTCGACGCGGTCGAGCTCGCGCGACTGCCCGGCCCCGGCGGCAAGCTGATGCACGCGCAACTCCGCATCGGCGACTCCCCGCTGATGCTGGTCGACGAGATGCCCGAATGGGGCGCCCTCGGCCCGCGCGCGCTGAAGGGGACGCCGGTCACGATCCACCTGTACGTGCCCGACGTCGACGCCGCCGTCGCACAGGCCGAGGCCGCCGGCGCGAAGGTCACGATGCCGGTCGCCGACATGTTCTGGGGCGATCGCTACGGACAGGTCGAGGATCCCTTCGGCCACAAGTGGTCGCTGGCCACGCACACGAAGGACATGAGCCCGGACGAGATCAAGTCCGCGATGGCGACGATGTGACGGCGCTGCGATCCGGGCCCGGTCTCTCGGGCCGGGGCAGGCCGGAACCCCCGTGGCGCTGACGGTCCGAAGATCGAGTCACGACGCCGGGTCGGCGGTCGGCGACAGGCGCGCGTTCGAGCCGGCGCGTGGGTGACGAGTCGATGGACCCGGTGTCGCACGCGGACGCCGCGTCGCATCGCCCCTTTCGCATCCGCATCGTCGACCGCATCTCGCCGATCGGGCTGTCGCGGCTGCCGCCCGCGCGCTATATCGTCGCAGCCGACCTGGTCGATTGCGATGCCGTGCTGGTGCGCTCGACCGAGCTGTCGCCGACGACGCTGCCCGCCGGCGTGCTGGCGATCGGACGCGCCGGCGCGGGGACCAACAACATCCCCGTGCGGGCGATGACCGAGCGCGGCGTGCCGGTCTTCAACGCGCCGGGCGCGAACGCGAACGCGGTCAAGGAGCTGGTCGTCGCCGGCATGCTGATGGCCGCACGGAAGCTGCCCGGGGCGCTCCGCTTCGTCGGTCGGCTCACCCCGTCGCATCCCGACCTCGACGCGACCGTCGAGGCGGGCAAGAAGCAGTTCGCCGGGTTCGAGCTCGCGGGCCACACGCTCGGCGTGATCGGCCTCGGCACGATCGGCTGCCTCGTCGCCGATGCGGCGATCAAGCTGGGCATGAAGGTCGTCGGCTACGACCCCGAGATCACGGTCGACGCCGCGTGGAGCCTCCCGTCGCAGGTCGTCCGTGCCCAGTCGGTGGACGAGGTGCTGAAGCGGAGCGATCTCGTGACGCTGCACGTGCCGCTCGTCGCCGCGACCCGCGGGCTGATCGGGACGGACGCGTTGCACGCGGCCCGACCGGGTGCGGTGCTCCTCAATTTCTCGCGCGACGCGGTCGTCGACGAGCAGGCCGTGCTCGCCGCGCTCGCCGACGGACGGCTCGCGACCTACGTCTGCGATTTCCCGAGCGCCGCGTTGTGCGGCGCCGCGGTCAACGGCGGCAGCCGCATCAACGACGTCATCGTGCTGCCGCACCTCGGCGCGTCGACCACCGAGGCGGAGGACCATTGCGCGGCGATGGTGGTCGACCAATTGCGCGACTATCTCGAGGACGGCAACATCCGCAACGCCGTGAACTTCCCGCAGGCGAGCGCGCCGCGCGAGTCGCGCTACCGGATCGCGATCGCCAACGCGAACGTGCCGAACATGCTCGGCCAGATCTCGACGACGATGGCGCACGCCGGCCTCAACATCCACGACATGCTGAACCGCTCGCGCGGCGAGATGGCCTACACGCTGGTCGACGTCGACAGCGCGGTCGACGACGCGGTCATCGCTGCGCTCCGCGGCATCGCCGGCGTGTTGTCGGTCCGCTACCTGCCGTCGTCCGTGCACGACTCGCGATGATCGTCCACCTCGTCGACGGGACGTACGAACTGTTCCGTCACTTCTACGGGCAGCGCCGCTTCAACAAGGGCAACGATCGCCCGTTCGGCGCGGTGGTCGGCGTGCTGCAGTCGCTGCTCGAGATCGTCGAACAGGGCGGCACGCATGTCGGTGTCGCGACCGACCACGTGATCGAATCGTTCCGGAACGATCTCTGGCCCGGATACAAGACCGGGGCCGGCATCGAGCCGGCGCTGCTCGCGCAGTTCCATCCGCTCGAGGAGGCGGTCGCCGCGATGGGCATCACCGTCTGGGCGATGACCGAGGTCGAGGCCGACGACGCGCTCGCGTCGGCGGCCCGCCTCGCGGCCGACGATCCGGAGGTCGACAAGGTGTGCATCTGGACGCCGGACAAGGACCTCGCGCAATGCGTACGCGACGATCGCGTGGTCCAGGTCGACCGGCGCGGGAAGCAGATCCGCGACGCGGCCGCGGTCGAGGCGAAGTTCGGCGTCGTGCCGCGGCTGATCCCCGACTACCTGGCGCTGGTCGGCGACGCCGCGGACGGCTACCCCGGCATCGCGGGGATCGGTGCGGTCGGCGCGGCGCAGCTCCTCAGCCGGCACGGGCCGATCGAGGACTTCCCCGCGACCGTGCTCGGCACCCGCCGCGAGCTGGCGTTGTTGTTCAAGCGGCTCGCGACGTTGCGGACCGATGTAGTCGACTTCGCCGGCGGCGACGCGCTGCGATGGGACGGACCGACGCCCGCATTCGCGGCCTGGACGGCGAAAGCCGGCACGCCGCGCTTGCTCGAACGATGTGGTAAAGCGCACGCTGCGCTGGCCTGAGAAGGTGAGAATCCACCTTCCGACTCCTGGAGCACCGCTTGAATCTCCGCATCTCGCTCTTCCTGCTCGCTTCGTTCGCCGCGCTCGCGTTCATGGCGTGGGCTACCGACTTCGTGACGTCGCCCGGCGAATGGACCGTGTACACCGCATCCTGCAACGGCGGCGTGTGGCAGGAGGCGCGTTGCACCGGCAAGATCGAGGCCGACAAGCGCTACCGCTTCCGGGCGCTCAAGTCGCATCGCGAAGTCCTCTTCTGGACCGCCGGCGAAAGCGGCGAATCGGGCCGCTACACGAACTGCGACGTACTGGACGGCCGCACCTGGCAATGCCCGCCGGAGACCGGTGGCAAGGTCCGCACGATCACGTCCCAGATGGTTCGCGGCTTTCCGGTCGCCGACCGCGGCACCGAGGCGATCGAATACCACCAGGTCCCGAAATGGAAGTGGGAGCTGCTGCGGATCGGCATCCGCTTCAGCGGCCGTGCGCTCAATTGAGCGACGGGCGCTGACTCGATCATGGCGAGGAAGACGCTTCGCAGGCTGATCGAGAAGCCGTTCGGGACCGAGTGGGACCGGCTGACGCGACGCATCCAGCGGCGCGACGCGAAGCGGATCCTGATCGTCTGGAACCGCGGGCTCGGCGACATCGCGCTCGGCATGTGGCGGGTCCTCGACGAACTGCGCCGCTGCAGGCCCGACGCCGCGGTCACCGTGCTGACGCGGCCCGACCTCGCCGACGCGTTCCAGCTGCTGCCGGTCGACGAGGTGCTCATCGATGCGCTGCTGACGCGGACGGCAAAGGTCGACGCGCGGCGGATCCTGCAGCGGCTCGGCGTGGACGCGCGGCGCTTCGACCTGATCCTCGGACGTCCCGATCCGACGCACTGGTTCCGGCACCGGCCTGGACAACGGCCGCGGCTGCGATGGCGTTCCCGGCTCGACGACCTGTCGAAGCGCTTCGATGCGTTGTTCGACGACGACGCGCGCCTGTGCATCGGCGTCCACGTGCATTCGGAGACGAGCACCTACTACGCGTACCGGAAGGACTGGCCGATCGACGCGTGGCGCGCGCTGTTCGAACGGATCCGGTCGCGGCATCCGGTGCGCTTCGTGCTGTTCGGCCTCGCCGCCGAGCCCGCATTCGACGAGAGCGACTGCATCGACGTGCGCGGCCGCACCTCGTTCCTCGAGATGATGGCGCTGATCAAGACGCACTGCCGCGTGCTGATCGCGCCGGACAGCGGCGTGTTGACGATGACCTACTATCTCGACGTCGAGACGCCGATCGACGTGATCTCGCTCTGGTCGGATCCGCGGCAAGGGATCCTGAAGGACGGCTTCGAATCGCCGAACCCCCTGCTCAGCCATCGCGCCCTGCTGTCGGCCGACGAGCGCGTCGAACACATCGCGGTCGAGACCGTCGCGGTCGCCGTCGAAGCGGCGCTTCGTCGCTGGCAGGACCCCGTGCCGGCTCCGCTCGAAACCGAAGACCACCTGACTTCGCGATGACGAAAGCGCGTTTCTCCTGGGAGCTCATCGCCCCGGCGATCTTCCTGTTCGTGCTGCCGATCACGCACACGACACCGCTCCGGCTGACCTGCCTCGGCCTGTCGCTGGTCTCGATCGCCGCGACGCTGAAACGCCGGCGACCCGCGGCGTTGCCCTCGACGTCGCTGCGGGTCGCGCTCGTCGCGTGGATCGCGGTGTGCCTGGCCGCCTGCCTCTACAGCATCGAGCCGGAGTATTCGTGGGGCGAATTCCGGAACGAGGTGCTCGTCACCACGATCGCCTTCGTGACCTTCTACTGGCTGACCGACGGCCCCGCCGCGTGGCGGGTGTGGCGGGCCGCGCTCGCCGCCTCGTTCGTCACCGTCGCGCTGCTCGCGCTCTACAGCTATCGACGCGACGGCGAATGGTTGCGCAGCAGCTTCGTCGGCGACCGCAACGCGTTCAGCACGTACATCGTGTTGATCGTGCCGTTCCTGTTGCTGCTGTGGATGGAAGCCGGCGACCGGCGACGGCGCATCGCCGTCGGCCTGGCGCTGCTGCTGGCGCTGGTCGCCGGCGCCGCGACGCAGAACCGCAACATGTGGATCGCGATCGCGCTCGAGTGCGTGGCGGCCGCCCTGCTCGCCTGGTTCCGGCTCGCGCCCGCCGCGCGTCGCGCGCTGCGCAGGCGCTACCTCGTCGCGAGCCTGATCGGAACCGTGGTCTTCGCGGGATCCCTGGTCTACGTCACGTACGGCAAGGCCATCGACTCGAAGACGACGTTCGAGGAACGCGCCCGCATCGATCGCGACCCGCGCTTCGAGATCTGGGTCTACGCGGCCGAGCGCATCCGGGAGCGGCCCTGGTTCGGTTACGGCTACGGCCGCGGCATCCTGCGGAGCGACTTCCGGACCCACTTCGACAACATCCTGAAGTGGCACGGCCACAACATGCTGATCGACTACGTGCTCGAAGCCGGGGTCCTCGGCGGGCTCGTGATCGTCGGGCTGTTCGCCGCGCTCGCCCGGCAGGCGTGGCGCGTCTACCGCGTCGCCGACGACGCGGCATCGCGCTTCGGTGCGTGGTCGCTGACGTTGCTGATCGGCGTCGCGATCAAGGTCATGACCGACGACATCCTCGTTCGCGAGAGCTCGCTGCTGTTCTGGTCGGCGCTCGGGATGAGCTTCGGCTTCGCGGCACGCGCGTCGCGCCAGACGCTGGACTTTTCCGATGACACCCGAAGCGATCCTCGAACACCTCGACCGCGGGACGCTCTGGCAGCGTGAGTCCCCCGGCGCGGCGACAAGCGACGTCGCCGCCGCGTATCGCGACGCCCTCGCGGTCCGCGCGTTGCGCGTCGGCCGCGGCGAACGCCCGGTCGGCTACAAGATCGGCTTCACGAACCGCACGATCTGGGATTGCTACCGCGTCTTCGCGCCGATCTGGGGGCCGGTCTGGGACACGACGGTCGCGCGCTGTGACGGCCGCGGCCGCATCGACCTCGCCGGCACCTGCCAGCCGCGGCTCGAGCCCGAGATCGTCTTCGGCATCGCAGCGACGCCGGCTCCCGACACGACGCTCGATGGCCTGTTCGACTGCGTCGACTGGATCGCGCCGGGCTTCGAGGTCGTGCAGTCGCACTGCCGCGACTGGACGTTCACGGCCGCCGAGACGGTTGCCGACGGCGCGCTGCATGCCCGGCTGTTGATCGGCGCGACGACGCCGGTCCGCGAATTCGCCGCGAGCGGTGAGGCGCTCGATGCGCGCCTCGCCGCGACCCGCGTGCGCCTCTTCAACGGCGACGCGCCGGTCGACGACGGCGTGGGCGCGAACGTGCTCGACGGGCCGCTGCACGCGTTGCTGCATTTCGTTCGCGAGCTCGGCGCCTGTCCCGGCGCGCCGGCGCTGCAACCCGGCGACGTGGTCACGACCGGCACGTGGACCGACGCATGGCCGATCGCCGCCGGCGAGACCTGGCGGGCGGTGTTCGACGAGCCGTTCGCGGGGTTGACGGTGACGCTGACCTGACGGCGCACTGCGCGTCAACGCGGCAGCGAGACCGGCAGTGGAACCGGGAGACGGCGTGCACGACGAACCAGCCTGTCGTCGAGCGAGACGAGTCGCTCGCAACCGGCGCTGGTCACGCAGTGCAGCGCATCGGCGAAGTCCAGCCCGGCGCGATGCAGATCGATCGCGTCCTTGACGGCGTCCCAGCGCTCGACGGTCACGTGCTGCATGCCGAGCAGGTGATCGACCGCGCGGCAGAAGTCGTCGGGCCGCAGTTCGTAGAACCCGCGCATGACCCATTCGAGTTCGAGCACGACGGTCAGCGGCACGAAGATCGCCTCCGACTCGACGAGCACCCGACGGGCCCGCGGCCGCTGGCGTGCGGCTTCCGGATCGGCCGGGTCATCGCAATAGAACCGGGCGAGGATGTTCGTATCGACCGCGATCAACGGGGCGGCACCTTCCGGGCGACGAGCGATGCGGCGTCGAAGTCGCCGAGCCTGCGCGACACCCGTCCTCGGGTCGACGGCGGCACCTCGATCAGTCCGTAACCGGCGGCGGGGTCGCTTACGGCGATCCGGCGCCGGATCAGCAGTCGGATCACGCCGCCGTCGTCGACGAACTCCACCTGGGTGCCCGGCGTGAGGTGATAGCGGGCGCGAATCGCGGCCGGGATCACGACCTGGCCTTTCTCGGTGAGGGTTGCAGCTGCCATCGGTCGCTCCCTTCGCGGATGAAACCGGATCCTATCATCGCTTACTGGGTAAGCGACGCCGTGCGTGTCACGCCGACTCCAACGGGAGGTTACGCTGCGTCGGTTCCGTGCAACGGTTCTTTCGGCAGTCGGCATTCCTGGTGTCACGACCGGTTTCAACCGGCGCCGCCGCCCGACCGGCGACTTAGACTCCATCGCGTTCCGGCTCGCACGCACCCGACCATCCGCCATGCACCTGTCCCCCTTCCCGCTTGTCTCGACGTATCGGCGGATGGCGCACGTGGCCGCGGTGGCCCTGATCGTCGCGTCGCGGGTCGCGTCGGCGCAGGAGGCCGCGCCGGTTCCTGCGTCGCCTCCATCGTCGGCGGAGCCCGCGCCGCTGGCCGGCGAGAAGCTCGAACGCGTCGAAGTGACCGGGAAGCGCGACCCGACGGACGAACGCCGCTACTCGACCGCCGCCAAGATCGTCATCGGTCGCGAGGAGATCGAGCAGTTCGGCGACATGTCGCTATCCGACGTGATGAAGCGGCTGCCGAGCGTGTCGGTGGCCGGGCGCCCGGGCCGCGGCGGCCAGATCCGCATGCGCGGCATGGGCAACGGCTACACGCAGATCCTGATCGACGGCGATCGCATCCCGCGCGGCTTCGCGATCGACCAGCTGTCGCCCGACATGGTCGAGCGGATCGAGATCTATCGTGCGCCGACCGCCGAGACCGGCGCACGCGCGATCGCCGGCACCATCAACATCATCCTTCGCGAGCCGCTCCGCCAGACCGGCAACGACGTGCGCGCCGGCGCGACCGAGGAACGCGGCCGCGTGCAGCCGAACCTCGCGTGGACGCGGAACGGCGTGCTCGGCGAGAACGGGACGTACAACCTGACGGTCTCCGGTTCGCGATCGATCCCGCGGACCGACACGACGACCGACACCCGCTACACCGATGTCGCGACCGGCCTGCCGACGCTTTCCCAGTCGCTGCGGCAGGTGCAGCACGACGAGCGCAATGCGTTGCACGTCAGCTCGCGCGTGCAGTGGGACTTCGGGCGTGGCGACCAGATCAGTCTGCAGCCGTTCCTGTCGGTCACCGAAGGCCACACGCAGGTCGCCGGTACGCTGGACCAGCCGTTCGGCTTCATGCCCGTGCCGTATGCGACCAGCGAATCGAAAGGCGAAAGCCGCTCTTCGCTGGCGCGGCTGGTGGCGCTGTGGAAGAAGCGCTTCGACGGCGCGACGCGGATGGAACTGCGCGTCAACGTCGGCACGTTCAAGTCGACCAACGACACGGTGGTCGATGAAGCCGCGGACGACGGCACGCCGGTACTCGATCAGCGCAGCGCCACCGACATCCGCGACCGCTCGTGGAGCCTCAACGCGAAGCTGTTCCACACGCTCAACGACGCGCACAGCCTGACTGGCGGCTTCGAGGCCGAAGGCGTCTATCGCGACGAGAACGCGCTGACGTTCATCGACGGCAAGCCGTCGCTCCCCGGATTCAGCGGCGACATCGACGCGTCGACGCTCCGCCTCGCCGCGTACGCGCAGGACGAGTGGACCCTCTCGAAGGCCGTGTCCGCGAACGCGGGGCTGCGGTGGGAGACCATCCGCACGAAGAGTTCCTCGATCGGCGAGCCGGTCCACAACGACAGCGTCGTGCTGACGCCGCTCGCCCACGCGGTGTGGCGCTTCGATGAAGCCGCGCGCGACCAGGCGCGCCTCAGCCTGACCCGCAGCTATCGCGCGCCGACGCTCGCGAACCTGATCGCGGTGCC
>CAXTDA010000010.1:15374-27114 GCA_964242935.1 uncultured Burkholderiaceae bacterium
TCAGCCTGACCCGCAGCTATCGCGCGCCGACGCTCGCGAACCTGATCGCGGTGCCGACGCTGTCGACGCTGTATCCGGCGCCCGGGGCGAACACCGCGTCGAGCCCCGACCGCGCCGGCAATCCGGACCTGCGTCCGGAGCGTGCGAGCGGCATCGACGTCGCGCTCGAGCACTACCTGAGCGGCCACGGCGTCGTCTCGATCAGCGTCTTCCGGCGCGACATCCGCGACCTGATCCGCAACGTCGTGTCGCAGGAGACGGTGCCGTGGGCCGTCGCCCCGCGCTACGTGTCGCGACCGCAGAACTTCGGCGACGCGACGACCCATGGCGTGGAGTTCGACGCGAAGTTCCAGCTCGACGAGTTGATGGCCGACGCGCCGCCGCTGACGGTGCGCACCAACGTCAGCGTCTACGGGTCGCACGTCAGCGGCGTCCCCGGGCCTTACAACCGCATCGACCAGCAGCCGCGCGCGACGGCGAACATCGGCGCCGACTACCGCTTTCGCGGCCTGCCGCTGACGCTCGGCGGCAACTTCAACTGGATCCCGCCGTACACGGTGCAGGAGACGGCGCTGCAGAGCCAGGGCTACGACCTGACCCGCGTCGTGGACGCGTACGCGCTGTGGGCGATCGACAAGACGACGAAGCTGCGCTTCAGCCTGTCGAACGTCGTGCCGCGAAACTACGTGACGACGAACACGATCGTCGGCGGCGGCCAGTCGCAGATGGTCACCGCGAACGGGCCGACGTACCGCGTGGTGGGCTTGCGGCTGGAGATGAAGTTGTAGCGGGTCGCGTCCCGTTCCCACGACGGACGTCCGTTTGGCCGTGCCGCATTCGAAGACCTCGCGCGCGGTCTGCGCAAGGCCGGTCTGGACGCACGGTCGTTCGCATGGCCGCCCCCCGAAGACGCGGCACGCGAACCCTATCGGGGCCTCGATGCACTGCAGGAAGTCGGACCGACGTGGCGCGCGGCTCACCTCGCGGCCGGAATTGCCGATAGCCGGATTGATATGGAAACGTCAGCGGACGATCCGGTGCGCGAGGATGGCTTCGAGGTCCTGAAGCGCGGCTTCTACAGCGGCGAACTGGGTGCGGCCCTGGAGGCCGGCCAGGCCCTGCTGGCCGCGATCGACCCCGACACGCGCGACCCCGGCGAGCAACGGACGCGAGCGCGCGTGCTGTGGTGGCTCGTGCGCTGCGCGCGCAGGGCGGACGAACTCGACACCGCGTTGGCACGCGCGGTCTCCGGCGTCGATGCCGCTCGTACCGCCGGCGACGGTCGGCTGGAATGCCAGTTGCAAGCGCAATACGTGCACGTGCTCGCCAGCCTCGGCCAGAACGAGGCCGCACTGGAAGAAGGCTACGCGGTGCTGCGCCGCGCGGTCGACAGCGGCGACGAGCCGGCCCAGGCCGCGTGCTGGCTGGCACTCGGTCAAGTCCACTGGACCATGCAACAGTGGCGCGACGGCGAAGACGCGTACACCCACGCGCTGACGCTGGCACGGGCCTGCGGCGAGAACGAGATCGCCGGCCTGGCCAGCAACGGCATCGCGGCGATGGAAGATCACTACGCCACGGAGGCCCGTGCCGCAGGGCGCACCGACGAGGCACTCGCCCACGCGCGGCGCTCGTTCGCGCTGCTCCAGGATTCCAAGCGCCTCCACCTCGAGGTCGGCGACCGTTACAACGCGTGGATCGGCACCCGCAACCAGGCGTCCTGCCTGTTCGGCATGGGCGAACACGAAGCGGCCCGCGAACTGCTGAACACGCAACGGGAACTGCTCGGCGACGAGCGTGGATCCCGCCTCCAACTCATCCTCCAGGTGCTCGGTGGCATCCACCTGGCCGAGGGACGGCACGACCTGGCAATCGCCTGCCTGACCGAGGCGCTGGAAATCGCCGAGCGTCTGCAGGTGCCGATGTTGGCGATGGACGCCTGCAGTGCGCTGGTCGACGCGCTGGAAGCGAGCGGCGACCCGGGTACCGCGCTGGCACACCATCGGCGCTTCCACGCGTTGTATGTCCAGCTGGCATCGAACAGGGCGCAGGCGCACGCGCGCGCCATGGCCGTGATGTACGAGACCGAGAAAGCACGGGCGCTCGCCGATGCGCAACGGCGACGCGCCGACGCCCTGGCCTCCGCGAACAGCAGCCTGGTCCAGGAAAACGAGGTTCTCGAGCGCAACTCGATGCAAGACGCGCTGACCGGCCTCGCGAACCGCCGCCGCTTCGATCAGGCGCTGGGCGCCGATGGCACGTCGCCGAACCGCGCGCTCGCGATGATCGACGTGGACCATTTCAAGCGCATCAACGACGGCTTCTCCCACCTGATCGGCGACCAGGTACTGGAGCGCCTCGGCGTCCTGCTGCGACGCTGTTGCCGAAAGCAGGACTTGGCCGCCCGCTACGGCGGCGAAGAGTTCGCCCTGATCCTGGCCGACGTCGACCGGCCCACGGCCCGTGCCACCTGCGAGCGCCTGCGGGCGGCGGTGGAAGCCGAGCCGTGGTCCGCGGCGCATCCCGGGTTGCACGTCACGGTCAGCATCGGCGTCGTCCATGCCGACGAAGCCGGCTCCGCCGAACCGCTCGGCATGCTGGCGATCGCCGACAGGCGGCTCTACGCCGCGAAGCGAGGCGGGCGGAACCGGGTGGTGGATGCGACGGACTGATACCGGGGTTCAGTAGTCCACGCCCTTCCAGAAGTTCGGCGTGTCGACGTAGCCGAAGCGCTTCGGGTCGTTGCGCACCATCGAGTCGGCGGTCTGGTTCCACATCGTCTCGTGCGTCCCGGTGTCGCGGTTGACGACGACCGTCTGGTCGCGGATGTAGTTGCTGAACGCCTGGCTGCTGCGGTCCTGTGCGTTGGAGCGCGCCTCGTACGACTGACGCATACCGATGCGCGTCGCGTCGGCCTCGGCCGCGCGGATCGTCGCCTGCCGTCCGATCTCGCGGATCTGTGCGATGCCAGGCGCGGCGATCTGGTTCGCCTGCCGCTGGATGGCCGCGTGATCTTCCCGGAAGCTCGCGACGATCGCCGCCACGGTGGCGCGTTGTTCGTCAGCCAGGCCGGCCGGCAGGATCGACGTGTACGAGACGGCGAGCCAGCTGTTCGCCGAGCGCTCCGGCGGCGAGACGCAGAACATGGTGTCGACGACCGACGGACCCGAGGCATCGTGCGCCGCGACCTCGCCGCGCAGGTGCGCGCAACGCGCGGCACCCTGCTGGGCTACCGGTTCCTCGGCGACGAGGCGCATCGGTGCGGGCTGCGCGTGATGCAGCTCGCGGTCCATGCGGTTGAGGTCCGCGAAGGTCTTTCCGAGCGGCTGGCCGAACGGGTAGTAGAGGTTCTGCGCGTAGCTCGTGTTGCGCAGCGGCCCCATGGCCTGCTGTTGCAGGCGACGACCGGCGGGCGTTCCCGTGTCGATCACGAGCCACGTATAGCCGAGCGCGACGCCTTCGCCGCGCGGACCGTTGGCGAAGATCGAACCGCCACCGCTCATCGGCGCCACTTTCCAGCCGTCGGGCAGGCCGACCGACGCGGTGCGGTCGGGAAGCATGAACGGTCGCAGCGGCGCGGCCGGTCGGCCCGGACCGTGGCCCGCGACCGGCTCACCGGCGCCACCCGGATGCCACGACGCGAACAGGGCCTGCAGCATCGGGTTGAACGACGTCGGCAGGCGGGCATACTCGTCGGACACGACGCCGGCCTCGTAGCCGCCGCTCGCGTTCCGCGCGATGACGATCATGCCGCCGCGCGGCGCCGCGTTCGGTGGCTGGACGACGAAGTGCACGGCGATGGAGTCGGAGCCCTTGAGCTCGAACACGCGGCCGACCTCGGGACGGGCGGCGAACTGACCGTGCAACGCGCGCAGCACGTTGCCCATGGCGAGCGGAGCGGTCGTCGAACCGGGCGGGGCCGATCCGTAGACGACGTAGCCACCCTTCGGTCCATCGACGCGCACGAGGCCCGGATCGGCAGCGCGCGCCGTCGCGATGACCGCCCCGGACAGGAGGCAGGCGCAGGCCGCGATGCGAAAGCTTCGACGGCGCGACGATGCGGATCCAGCTCCTCGAGCCTCGCCTTCGGTCTTCATGAATCTGTTTTCTCCGTCGCGGGCGCGGGCCCGGTCTCGTTCCCGGTCAGACTGCGGCAGACGCTCGTCGCGATGCGAGCGTTCCGGGGACCAAGAGGCGCCCGGAGTTTGCAAGAACCGGATGGACCGGTAAAGCGTCGTCGTTCATCCGAGCGCTCACACGCGTCGTCGAGCAGAACTTCGACGCCATCCAGGAAGCATGGGATGACCATTTCAGCTAGCCATGTCCGCTTCGACGATGACCTTCTGTGGGTCGACCTCTCGGACGGACGCGTGATCGGGGCACCGCTCGCCTGGTTTCCCCGGTTGCTCCGTGCGACCGCAGCCGAGCGCGCGACTTATCAAATCAGCCCCGACGGCGTCCATTGGGATGCGCTCGACGAGGACATCTCGATCGACGGTCTCCTGGCCGGCATCGGCGACGTCACGCGAACGAAGGCCGCGCCGCGCGCGATCTGATCGTCGCGACTTGCCTGGAAGCGCCTGCACGAGGGGGGCGCAGAAACCTGACGTTGCGACTTGCTGGTCAAGCGAGGTTCCGAGGACCCCGTTCCCCCGACGAGTGGCTGCATTCCTTGTCCCGACCGGTCCACGACCAGTCGAACACCTTCTCTGTCATCGCACGATCTCGATCTCACTCTCGACTTGACCCGAATGGACTCACCGCGGAATTCAAAGGAGCAAAATAAGACGCGGTAGCTGCCGCTGCGCGAATGTCGGTTCGTGGCATTCATCGGATGCGGGGATTTGCGATCGTGTCTCTACAGATGCTGAGGGAATCTCCGGAAGCGACCAAGCAGCGCATCCAGCGCCGCCCGGTCGGTTCGGAGCGCGTCGTTCGGCCTCAGGAGGGACCTCATCCTGCATTGCTCCGCTTGCAGCGGACGATGGGAAACCAACACGTCGCGCGATTGATCGAGGCCGGGCATTTCAGGCCTCGAAGCGTGACGACTGCCCTCGAACAGAGCCCGACGGGCGCCGTCGATCGTCTTCATGATCGAGAGTCCGACGACGGCGGTGCGCAAGCCGGCATCGGGACAGATGCAGGTGCCGTGGGATACGGGCAAGTGCTTCGAGCGGCACGAGCTTCGGTCCGGGCTTCCGGATCCTTCCCGGCTCCCGCCCCGGTCATCCCCTTCATGGAGCGGCAAACCGCCAGACGGGAAGGGGTCCAGGAGAACAAGGACGAAGAATCCGAAAAGGAAGAGGTTCCGCAGTCGAGGGAGATCTCCCGAACCTTTCCGCGACCCGACGACCCATCGAGTCACGCGCAGACGGGTGAGCAGGGCTCGCAGTCCGGCCCGGCGGATCACCCGGCTGTCGTTGTTCCCGAGGCCGATCCATGGCTCGCCGGTGAAAGCGGGTTGATCGCTCCGGCGCTCGCCGGTCCGAATTCCGACGCGCCGACGGCGGCCGACGGCAAGGGGAAGAGCGAGGCAGCAGGATCGCCGAGAGTCGAAGGGTTTGCGGCTTGGCCGGGATTCCCCCATCGCGTCCGCCGCCGCGGCGCAGGCACAGCTGATCACGACCGACTGCCTGCGCAGCGAGACCCAGGTCTCGAAAATCGGCTCGGCCCAGCGGCAGCAGCTCAGCGGGCAACTCGCCGGAGCCCGTCGAGAGCTCGTGGGATTCTTTTCCCGGACGACCGCCGGCATTCAACGACGTATCGCCGACCAGCAGGCAGAAGTCGCCGTTGCCTCCGGCGGAATCTTGAAATCGGTGCAAGCGGCGGCCGCAGCCACGCTCACGGCTGCCGAGGCCCGGAGCGACCAGATCCGTGAGTCGATCGACGGCATCGTGAAAACCGTTTCCGCTTCCGTTCGGAGCAGGGTCGATGGCGTCGCCACGCAGATCACAGGGCTGGTCGACACCCTTCCGCTGCCGGACCTTCCAGGCGTCGCGCAAGCCCGGGCCGCGGCTGCGAGCCTCCTGAAGCGCGCGGCGGGCACGGTGACGAGCGGACTGGAGCAGGTCGTTCGCTTTCTCGGGTCGGCGCTGAGTTCGGGGATGAATCTGCTGACCTCGTTCCTGGGCGCATTTCGACAGGTGGTCGACAGTGCGCTATCTCAGGCAGCGAGCACGGTTCGTCGAATCCAGCAGTCGATCTTCCAGTCTCTGAGCCGAATGACGAGCCTGATCAATTCGTCGTTGCAGAGCGTCTTGCGCAGCACCGTCTTGCCGGTGATCGACCGTCTCGAGCGAACCATCCTGCTGAACCTGTCGAAAGCCGAGGAGCAGACGCGCGACGCGATTCGAGCCAATCGCAGCCGGTACCTGAATGCCCTGACCGCCGCAATCAACCCCAAAGCCGCGGGTGGCGAGCCGGGCGCGGCAACGGGATCGACGAAGGGGCTCACGCCCGCGGAGCAACTGGCCCGCGTCAGGCAGATCGGGCAGGAAGCGATTCAGAACAATCGAGCCATCGTCGCGGCGTTCGAGGAGCGGACTTCAGGCACCCTCGGGCAGATCGTTCAAGCGGTGACTTCTGCGGCGGGTCAGGTCGTCCAACGAATCACGGGAGCCGTCGCGCAGGCGGTGCAACTCGTGACGAGCAAGGTCGCCGAAGCGATCGCCGGCCTCGGCCAGATCGCTCGAGCCGTCGACACGTTCCTCCAGTCGCTCATCCAGGTGCTGGTCGGCGCTCTCCTCGAAATCGTGGAATACGTGCGTTCGCTCGTTCAAAGTCCCGTCGATCAACTGCTCCGCTTTGCGCAAGGGGCGTTGACCCGGGTCAAGGAACTGGTGGCCGGTCTGGTACGCAATTTCATCGGCGGCCTCACCGGCACCGCATCGTCGGCATCTAGCCAGGCGCAGGGCTTCGTTCTGACGAGTGGGCCGATCACGAAGCCGCGGCCTCCGGGCACGATCGTGCGGCCGATCCTGGAAGGCCTGCTGCTGGTCTTCGTGGTTGCCGCAGCCCTCGTCACCTACCTGTTTCCCGGCCTCGCCGCGGCAATCATTTCAGCGTTGGCTATCCTCGGACTGACGCCGATCGGCGAAGTGATCGTGCTCGGGGTCATTGCGATCGTCGCTCTGCTCCTGCTTCTTCTTCTGGCGTACCTGCTCTTCCGCTGGCTGTTCAAGCCACCGCCGGCGCCGCCCGGCCCGCCACCGAAGCCCGGACCGGAAAAGATCACGAGCGAAACGGTGGCAACGTCGCCCGGCGCGAGGACCCGCACCGACATCGGCGTCGGCGAAGAGGTCCTCCTGACCTACTCCGGCGGAAGCACGACCTGGTCCACCACGGGCGGTACGCTGGATTCCACCACGGGGCCGCAAGTCAAGCTGACGGCGCCAGACGACGCGAGGGCGGTCATCGTCGTCGGAGGGACGGCCACGATCACGTTCGGGGTGGTCGCGCCCTCCGGGGTCCACATGGATCGTCTATCGGGAGTCCGGCATGAGCGGAACCATGCCGACTTCGGCATCTTCACGCTGCATTTCATCCTTCCGGACACCGTGAACTTCTCCAACGTGATCTTCCAGGAAGTCGACGTCGGCGCGGTCGTCTCCACGCCGGGAGCATTCGATTGCTTCGCGGGCAACGATCACTGCGGCAAAGGCGGCTCGGGCGGCTGCGGCGACCTCCTCCTCACCGACACCGTCGTGAGCGGCAAGGGAACGCAGGCGCTTCCCATCGCGGGTGGCGGCACGGACTGCGTGTACTCGGGTGACTGCCAGAAGACGCCGCCGTTCGTCCCCGGGACCCTCAGTTTCACCATTCCGTATGAGTACAAGGTCGGCCCCGGGGGGACGTACCGCCGCTTCTCATCGGCCTTTCACCTGAGCGGCCTGGCATCCGACGGAGTCACCCTGATTGCCGAGAAGGCAGGTGTCAAGGCGGCCATCAAGGTGTCGGATGGGACCAGCACGATTCCGCAGTGCTGAGTCGCAGGGCGCGTCGGTTCTGGATCGGCGCCGCGGGACTGGCGGTCGGCGTGGCGAACCCATTGCCTTCCTGGTCGACGGAGCCGGCGCCATCTTCGGGGCACATCATGGACGACACCGATGCCAGAGTGCAGGAAAGCTTTGCCGCTTTCGAGAAAGATCGGGATCCGGCGCGGGTGCACGAGGCGCTGAATGCGACCGTGGCGGCGCAGAGGGACCTGCAGGTCGGGGATCTGGCCGCTCGAAAGCGGGAGATCGCACGGTGGCTACGGTTCTTCGCGGCGCTCGACCGGCAGATCGATCGACGATGGGACTCGAAGATCCTGCCGGTGAGGAATGCCCGGCTGCCGCCGGAACACGGCATCGTCTTTCCTTCGGGCAAGGTGGACCCGGCCACGATCCCCGACGTGGCGCAGCGAGCCCGCTACGACCGGGAGCTGAAGGAGAACGAGGATTACGCCCGTTACTACAGCGCTCAGTTCGCGCTCAGAAAGATCGACGAACGCGCGATGAGCACGGCGGGACGTTTGCTGGCCTACAAATTCACGGCCGCGCCTGCCGATCGGGAGGAGATCGAAACGCTGCTGGCCGAGTCGCCGGCGAGCGACGAGCGCAAGGAGCGAATCCGACGACTGATTCCCGGGGAGGCGCGGTAACGTCGAGCCCGATCCGGGCCGCCCGTCTCGATGCGGGGTTGAAATAAGCACGACCGAATGCCGCAGAGCAAGGCGCGCCCCATCGGGTTCTTCCCACTCGGTGCGCCGGATCGGGAGGATCGCCACACCGACCGTGACGGAGAACTGCATCGCATGAAAGAGAGCGACCTCCCCATGCCGCCGCTTCGCATCGGCATCCTCGGATGCGCGAATATCGCGAGGCAGTTCGCGCGCGACGTCGCGACCAGCCCGCTCGTCAGCGTGGTCGCGGTCGCCAGCCGCAGCGCCGAGACGGCGGCCTCGTTCGCCGCCGCGCATCGCATCGCCCGACATCACGGCAGCTACGAAGCCGTGCTGGACGACGACCATGTCGATGCCATCTACCTTCCTTTACCGAACAGCCTGCACGCCGAGTGGGCGATCAAGTGCGTCGAGCACGGCAAGCATGTGCTGTGCGAAAAGCCGCTCGCGCTCGGCCTGGCGGAGGCGCAGTCCATGTTCGATGCGGCGCGGCGCCACGGGTTGATGCTGCTCGAGGCCTACCCGTATTACTTCCAGCCACAGACGGGGGACATGGTGGCGCTGTTGCATGGCGGCGCCATCGGAACGGTTCGGTCGGTCCAGGCGTGTTTCGGGTTCACGCTGGCCGCGCCGGAAAACAACATCCGGATGAAGCCCGAGCTGGGTGGTGGGGCGTTGCTCGACGCCGGCAGCTATGCTTTGAGCCTGATCCGACTCGCCATGGGCTGCGCACCGCAGCGAGTCCTGGCCGATGCCACGTGGTCTGAAAGCGGCGTGGACATCAGCATGATGGCGACGCTCCACTACGCCGACGGTCGCCGCGCACAGCTCTCGTGTGCCATGGACACGGCCAACCACCGGCGCGCCACGATCGTCGGCAGCCTGGGCACGATCGAGACCGAATACCTGAACCATACGAGTTCGCAAGCCGTCGGCGACCCCCGTGGATACCAGCCGAGCCAACTGCGAATCCGACGCGGCACGGCCAACACGGTTCCTTTCGAAGACGTTCGCTCGGGCACGGGCAGCGGCTTCCGCTTCGCTGCGGAGGCCTTTGCCGGAGTGGTGGCCTCGAAGGACTTCGCCGCGGTCGGCCGCGCCGCCGAAGCGAGCCTGGACAACGCGGCGACGCTGGAGGCGATGGCGCAGAGCGCCAGGTCGGGACGGACGGCACTCGTTACTGGCCGAGCATCCGGTCAGGATGCGCGTGCCCCTGATTGACAACCGTCTTGCGTGATAACAAAGAGTGTCGGTCGCTCAGGCGGCAAGCCGGGATTCGAATCGGATCGCTTCTTCGATGTCGGCGGTGCTTACGTCGAAATCGGCAGCGAGCTCGTCAATCTTGTCGCCTGCGCCGAATCGGTCGAATATCACTGCCGTCGATACGCTGGCACGGACGAGAATGGGACGACCAAAACCGATCGTCGGATCGATTACGACTGCGGTGGACTCGTCGGTCATGATCCCGCGTCCGGAAAAAGGAAGCGCAGCGCGGCGGGGTGCTGGGTGCGCGTTGGTGTGGAGGCTGTTGCAGTTGTCGTAGACCGCGATCAGCGCCTGCAGCGTCGTGCGGATGTCGTTGAACTGGTCCGAGACACAACCAACCGCCGGCGCGTGATCACGGGTTGGCCACGATCCATTTCGCGGCCAATGCGATCCACTCCGTCAGATAGTCGAAAGACTGGACCTCATCGCGCCGAATTTCCCGCCTGCGGCAAGCACAGGGAGTTCGCTGCGGAATCGGCTATATCCGGCAAAGACCGCTTCGCCTCCGAGCACTGTGGTTCCGTCCGACGGACTGTGATCGCTGAGGAAGCGACGCACCTTTGCGACAAGGATCTTCGGATCATTGCCATGCGCGATCGGATCGAGGCGGCCAGGTCGCTCGTGGTCCTCTTGTCCTGATGCGCCACTGCGGTCATGAAGAGAAGGCCACGCGGTGGCGTCGACTTCTTGCCGTAGCGGATCGCGCCGAGGGCGAGGCCGCATTCCAGCGGCATGTTGAACCGCGGCAAATCGGTCATGTCGGCAGGGAGCCGACTGAGATCATGGATCGAGAGTCGGCTGTCGCGGATCAGTCGGGTGATCTTGTCGAGGCGAAATTCGGTTCCTTCGCCAGGCTCGACCGCAATCCGGGCGAAGTATCCACAATCGTGGATCGTGAACACCAACGCGTGCAGCAGCGGAAGAAACGAGGCGTCGAACGGGCAATTGACGAAGACGCTGTCGGCAAAGGGCCGCGCAACTGCAGTCACTTCTTCAGGGACGCAACCGCCTTCTCGATCTGGTCCCGCGGAGGGGCTCCGCCGCGGACGTATAGACCTTGCGTCCGTTGACGAGTGTCAGTCGGGGCGTCGAGGACTTCCCCGACCCGCCCTTGCCGGCGGAAACCCCGCTTTTCACCATCTGGATGTCGAGTCTGCGGTTGCATGTCCGCTGTGGCGGTGAGTCCACCATGGCGGCCACGCTACATGCTCCGCCGATACTGCCCCCCCACCTCGAACAACGCCGTGGTGATCTGACCCAGCGAGCAAACCCGCACCGCCTCCATCAACACGTCGAACACATTCCGGTTATCGATCACCGCCTGCTGCAGCCTCTTCAACATCCCCGGCGCCTCCCCCGCATGCGCCGCATGGAACTCCGCGAGCCGCTTCAGCTGCGACTGCTTCTCCTCCTCGGTCGACCGCTGCAGCTCCACCTTCGCCAGATGCACATCCCCGTGCGGGTTGCGGAACGTGTTGACGCCGACGATCGGCAACTCGCCGGTGTGCTTCAGCATCTCGTAGTGCATCGACTCTTCCTGGATCTTCCCGCGCTGGTAGCCCGTCTCCATCGCGCCCAGCACCCCGCCGCGCTCCGCGATCCGCTCGAACTCGACCAGCACCGCCTCCTCGACCAGGTCGGTCAGCTCGTCGACGATGAACGCGCCCTGGTTCGTGTTCTCGTTCTTCGCGAGACCCCACTCGCGGTTGATGATCAGCTGGATCGCCATCGCGCGGCGCACGCTGTCCTCGGTCGGCGTCGTGATCGCCTCGTCGAACGCGTTGGTGTGCAGGCTGTTGCAGTTGTCGTAGA
>CAXTDA010000011.1:0-7770 GCA_964242935.1 uncultured Burkholderiaceae bacterium
CGTCGAGACGGTGCGCGGCAGCGCGTGGCGGAGCCGCCGGATGTGGACGTCGACCGTGCGCTCCTCGAGGAAGACGTGATCGCCCCAGACCTGGTCGAGCAGCTGCGCCCGCGAGTAGACGCGTTCCGGATGGGTCATGAAGAAGTGCAGCAGGCGGAATTCGGTCGGCCCGATCTCGAGCGTCCGCCGGACGCCGCCGCTCGGGACGCCGGAGAGGCGATGGGTCGCCGGGTCGAGCGTGAGACCGCCGACGTCGACGAGGTCGTCGGTCAGCTGCGGCGCCCGGCGGCGGAGGACCGCCTTGATCCGCGCCATCAGCTCCTTCGGCGAGAACGGCTTCGTCACGTAGTCGTCGGCGCCGGCCTCGAGCCCGTCGACCTTGTCGGCTTCGTTCGATCGCGCGGTCAGCATGATGATCGGCACTTCGCGCGTGCGGTCGTCGCCGCGCAACTGGCGGGCGAACTGCACGCCGGACGTCCCCGGCAGCATCCAGTCGAGCAGCACGAGGTCCGGCAGCTCGGCGCGCACCAGCGTCGTCGCCTGCTCGGCGGTGGCGGCGCGCAGCACCTTGTGCCCGGCGAACGTCAGGTTCACCGCGATCAGTTCCTGGATCGCGGGTTCGTCTTCGACGACGAGAATGGTGCTGGGCATCGAAAGCTTTCGGGGAAGCGGGCGGCGTGCGGGGTGGTCGACCGGCCGGGGCGCGCGACCGTCGACGATAAGTCGATTCTATGACGCCGACGTGACAGCGGCGACGGCGGCACCGGACGAGCGTGCGCTAAACTCGCCCGACCATGCCGTCCCCCGTTTCCGCACGCGCCTCGGCGAGCCGATCGATCGATCCGCCGACCGAGATCGTCGTCCATCAGCAGTCCCGGCGGCTCGAGATCGTCTTCGGCGACGGCGAGCGCCACAGCCTCGACTTCGAGTTCCTCCGCGTCCACTCGCCGTCGGCCGCGGTGCAGGGCCACGGACCGGGCCAGGAGGTGCTGCAGGTCGGCAAGCGCGACGTGACGATCAGCGCCATCGAGCCGGTCGGCCACTATGCGGTCCGGCCGGTGTTCTCCGACGGCCACGAGAGCGGCATCTTCACGTGGTCGTACCTGCAGGAACTCGGCCGCAACCGCGACGCGTTGTGGAACGCGTATCTGGCACGCCTCGAGGCAGCGCACGAGAGTCGCGACGCGCCGGGCGCCGCCGCGTCGGGGGCAGACGCCGCGGTCGATGCCGTCGAAGTGCGCCGCCGGTAGCAGGCCGATCATGGACGAGGCGCGTAGCCAATCCCCTTACTCGACCGACTCTCCCGCGAGTGCCAGTACCCACTTCGGTTTCGAGACCGTACCGGAGGACGCAAAGGCCGAACGCGTCGCCGGCGTCTTCCATTCGGTCGCTCGCCGGTACGACCTGATGAACGACGTGATGTCGGGCGGCCTTCACCGCGTCTGGAAGGCGTTCACGATCGGGCGGGCCGCGGTGCGCCCCGGCATGCGCGTCCTCGACATCGCCGGCGGCACCGGCGACCTCGCCCGCGCGATGGCCGGGCGGGTGGGACCGAGCGGCGAGGTCTGGTTGACCGACATCAACGAGTCGATGCTGTCGGTCGGTCGCGACCGGCTGCTCGACGCGGGCCTCGCGCTGCCGACGGCCCTCGCCGATGCCGAGCAGTTGCCGTTCCCGGCCGCCTATTTCGACCGGGTCACGGTCGCGTTCGGCCTTCGCAACATGACGCACAAGGACCGCGCGCTGGCCGAGATGCGCCGCGTGCTGAAGCCGGGCGGCAAGCTGCTGGTGCTCGAATTCTCCAAGGTCTGGAAGCCGCTCGCGCCGCTCTACGACGCGTACTCGCTGAAGGTCCTGCCGTGGCTCGGCCGGCGGATCGCGAACGACGCCGACAGCTACCGGTACCTCGCCGAGTCCATCCGCATGCATCCCGATCAGGGGGCGCTGGCCGACCTGCTGTCCGCGGCCGGTTACGGGCGGGTACAGGTCTTCAACCTGTCGGCCGGCGTGGTCGCGCTGCACGAAGGCGTGCGGCTCGACTGATGCACGACCACCCAATTCCTCGCCCGATGCCGACCGCCTCCCTCCCCCGCTTTCCGTTGCCGTTGCTGCCGAACCCGCTCGACGTGCTCCCCGCCGCGATCAACCATCTGCTCGCGGCCGAACCCTGGGCGCGCGCGCAGCTGGTGCCGCACGCGAACAAGACGCTGCACGTCGTCGTCCTGCCGTTCACGATCCGGCTCGCGGTCGCGCCCGACGGCACGGTCGCCCGCGCGACGCCGACGGCACCGGCCGACACCACCGTCACGCTGGCGTACGCGAGCGCCGCGCGGATGCTGGCCGGCGGCGGTGACGCCGTCCTTCGCGACCTGCGGCTCGACGGCGACGCGGAGTTCGCGCAGGCCGTGTCGATGCTCGCGAAGCACCTGCGCTGGGACGTCGAGGAGGACCTCTCGAAGGTCGTCGGCGACGCCGCGTCGCATCGACTGGTGTCGGCGGCGCGCCAGGCCACGGGCGCGATCAAGCGGACCAACGAACGCGTCGCCTCCGGCCTGTCGGACTACCTGGTCGAAGAGAATCCGCAACTGGTCCGGCCGCGCGCCGTGCAGGGATTGGCGGACGGCGTCCGCCGCCTGCGCGACGACCTGGCACGGCTCGAGAAGCGGGTCGAGCGTCTGACGCCGGCCGTGCCGCGCGCTTGAAGGGTCGCGCCGACAGCGGGTCGCGACGCGACACGAGCCGCTGATGCAGCTGTTCCGGCTCTTCATCATCGCCCGCGTGCTGTGGCGTTTCGGTCTCGACGAGATCGTCGCCGGCGGCATCTCCAGCCCGCTGCTGTCGCGATCGATCCGCTTCCTGCGTTTCGGCCGCGACTTCACGACGCCGCGTGCGCAGCGCCTGCGCGAGGCGCTCGAGGCGCTTGGCCCGATCTTCGTCAAGTTCGGGCAGATGCTGTCGACGCGACGCGACCTGCTGCCGGCGGAGTTCGCCGACGAGCTCGCCCGCCTGCAGGACCGCGTGCCGCCGTTCGACCCGGAGCTCGCGATCCGGCAGATCCGTCTGTCGCTCGGCAAGAACCCCGACGAGCTGTTCGCGACCTTCGACCGCGTGCCGATCGCGTCGGCATCGATCGCGCAGGTGCATTTCGCGACGCTGCGGTCGGATGCGAACGGGCTGCAGCGCGAGGTCGCCGTGAAGGTCCTGCGGCCGAACATGCACCGCGCGATCGAGCGCGACATCGCGCTGCTGCGGACGCTCGCCGGGCTCGTCGAGCGCCTGTCGGCCGACGGCAAGCGCCTCCGGCCGCGCGACGTCGTCGCGGAGTTCGACAAGTACCTCCACGACGAGCTCGACCTGATGCGCGAGGCGGCCAACGGCAGCCAGCTCCGCCGCAACTTCGCCGGCTCGAAGCTGCTGCACGTCCCCGAGATGTTCTGGGACTACTGCAGCCAGTCGGTGATCGTCATGGAGCGGGTGTCCGGGATCCCGGTCGGCCGCATCGACCAGCTGCGGGCGGCCGGCATCGATCTCAAGAAGCTGTCGCGCGACGGCGTCGAGATCTTCTTCACGCAGGTCTTCCGGCACGGCTTCTTCCACGCCGACATGCACCCGGGCAACATCTACGTCGGCGACTCCGGTACCGACTTCAACAAGTACATCGCGATCGACTTCGGCATCGTCGGCACGCTGACCGACCACGACAAGAACTACCTCGCGCAGAACTTCCTCGCGTTCTTCCGGCGCGACTACAAGCGCGTCGCGGTGCTGCACATCGAGTCCGGCTGGGTGCCGAAAGGCACGCGCGTCGACGAGCTCGAGTCGGCGATCCGCGCGACCTGCGAGCCGGTCTTCGACCTGCCGCTCGCCCGCATCTCGCTCGGCCAGGTGCTGCTGCGTCTCTTCCAGACGTCGCGCCGCTTCAACGTCGAGATCCAGCCGCAGCTCGTGCTGTTGCAGAAGACGCTGCTGAACATCGAAGGACTCGGCCGCCAGCTCGACCCCGAGCTCGACCTCTGGGCCACCGCGCAGCCGTTCCTCGAACGCTGGATGAAGGACCAGCTCGGCTGGCGCGGCTTTCGCGACCGCCTCGCGCAGGAGGCGACGCAGTTCGCGACGTTCGTGCCGCAGATGCCGCGGCTCCTTCATCGCGTGCTCGCGAACGAGGCCGAGAACCCGCTCGCGATCGTCGTCGCGGAACTGGTACGGGCAGAGCGCCGGACGCGCCGCGCGATCGAAGTCGGCTTCGGCATCGTCGGCCTGCTGCTCGGCATCCTGATCGCGATCGTCTCGGTGCTGCTGTGGCACGGCGGCTGGCCGTGGTGATCGATCGGCGACGGAGCGAATGAATCCGCGGTTCGCGGTGGAGCGACCCCTATAATTTCCGCTTCGAGTCCGGTCGCCCGCGCATGAGCAATCTCTTCTGGTTCGTCATCATCTACTGGGTGATCTCGGTCGGCATCGGTCTCTATGCCGGCAGGTACGTGAAGGACTCGAGCGGGTATGCGAACGCGGGTCGCTCGCTGCCGATGTATGTCGTCACCGCGACCGTCTTCGCGACCTGGTTCGGGTCCGAGACCGTGCTCGGCATCCCGGCGTCGTTCCTGAAGGACGGTCTCGGCGGGGTCGTCGCCGATCCGTTCGGCGCGTCGCTCTGCCTGATCATCGTCGGGCTGTTCTTCGCGCGTCCGCTGTACCGGATGAACCTGCTGACGATCGGCGACTTCTATCGCAACAAGTACGGCCGCATCGTCGAGGTCCTCGTGTCGCTCGCGATCGTGATCTCGTACCTCGGCTGGGTCGGCGCGCAGATCTCGGCGCTCGGCCTCGTCTTCAACGTCGTGTCGGGCGGCGCGATCACCGAGGGCTGGGGCAAGGTCATCGGCGCGTCGACCGTGATGGTCTACACGATCTACGGCGGCATGTGGTCGGTCGCGATCACCGACTTCATCCAGATGATCGTCATCGTCGTCGGCATGCTGTACATCGGCGCCGAAGTCAGCGGCCAGGCGGGCGGCGTCGGCGTCGTCGTGCAGCATGCGATCGACGCCGGGAAGTTCGCGAACTTCTGGCCCGGCTGGAACTGGGTCGCGATGCTCGGCTTCGTCGGCGCCCTCTTCACGATGATGCTGGGGTCGGTGCCGCAGCAGGACGTCTTCCAGCGCGTCGCGTCGGCGAAGAACGAGAAGATCGCGGGCCGCGCGTCGGTGCTGGGCGGCGTCATGTACTTCTGCTTCGCATTCATCCCGATGTTCCTCGCGTACGCGGCGACGCTGATCGACCCCGAGATGGTCGCGCCGCTCCTCGCGAGCGAAGAGAAGCGCGCGTCGCAGCAGATCCTGCCGCAGCTGATCCTCGGGCACGCGCCGTTCTTCGCGCAGGTCATGTTTTTTGGTGCCCTCTTGTCGGCGATCAAGAGCTGCGCATCGGCGACGCTGCTCGCGCCGTCGGTGACGTTCGCCGAGAACATCCTGAAGCCCGCGTTTTCCAACGTCACCGACGCGAACCTGCTGAAGACGATGCGGATCGTCGTGCTGTGCTTCACGATCCTCGTCACGCTGTATTCGCTCGGCTCCAACCTGCCGATCTACAGCATGGTCGAGAACGCGTACAAGGTGACGCTGGTGACGGCGTTCGTGCCGCTCGTGTTCGGGCTCTACTGGAAGCGCGCGAACACGCAGGGCGCAATGCTCGCGATCGGGCTCGGACTCGTGTCGTGGATCGGGATGGAGGTCACGAACCCCGACGCGGCGCTGCCGCCGCAGCTGCTCGGACTGATCATGGCGCTGATCGGCATGGTCGTCGGATCGCTGATGCCGGCGATGGGCACGGTCCGCGAGCTGGAAATCGTCGGCGAGCGCATCCTGTCGCCGGACGACGCGGCCACGACCGCGCCGCGATCGTCGATCCGACCACCTGGAGGTCATCCATGAACCCACCGAACGACCGGAAGCCCGAAGGCCCGAAGCGCTGGCTGCTGCTCGCGCTGGCCGCCGCGTGCGCGATCGTCACGACGTTCGCCGCGTGGCAGACGAAGGCCGAGACGCCGACGCCGGTCGCGACCGCGAAGCCCGCGTTGCCTTACGACGAGTCCGCCGACCCGCAACGCGACCTGCAGACCGCGTTGACCAACGCCCGCAAGACCGGGAAGCGCGTGCTCGTCGTGTTCGGCGCGAACTGGTGTCCCGATTGCCGTGCGCTCGACCACGAGTTCCACGCCGGCGGCAAGACCGCGGCGCTCGTCGCGGAACGCTACGAGGTCGTCAAGGTCGACGTCGGCCGCTTCGACAGGAACCTCGACATCGCGAAGCTCTACGGCGAGCCGATCAAGAAGGGCATCCCGTCCGTGGTCGTCGTGACGCCGACCAACGAGGTCGTCTACCAGACGAAGGCCGGCGAGCTCGCCGACGCCCGCGCGATGGGCGCGGACGGCATCTACGGCTTCTTCAAGGACAAGGCGGACCGGCCGGTCGGTTCCTGAAGCAGCGCTCGGGTCCGGCGTGGCGGCTCGTCGCGGACCGACGCGGCGACCGCCTCGAGACGAAGGCAGGTCGACTCCGGCATCCCGGCGCCGGCGTAGAACAGCATCCGCAGACAGCCGAAGAAACGCTGCGCCAGCGCGCGGTCCGCTTCGAGTGCCGGCAGGATCATCTCGTCGCCGCGCGGCACGTCGAAGTAGCCCATGCGCCGACGACTCCGCAGCAGGTTCATCGCGGCCTGCTCACGGCAGCGCCAGCAACCAGCGCTTCAGCCGATCCGCGTGGGCCTTCCAGGTCCGGCCGTCGGCGATCAGCCGTTCCCGGGCGTGCAGACCGAGCCGGCGGACCTCGTCGCGACGCGAGTACGCGAACTCGAGCGCAGCGACGATCTCGTCGACGTCGCTGTCCATCCAGCCGTTCATCGACGCCGCGCCGGGTCCGCCGATCGGCGTCTGCTTCGTCAACGGGATCGCGTTGTCGTCGCGGATCAGGTCCTTCATTCCGGTGTTCGCGGCCGCGATGACCGGCACGCCGCACGCCATCGCCTCCTTGACCGGCAGGTTCGTGCCGGCTTCCGCCCGCGACGGTTGCAGCGCCACGTCCATCTCGCGGAGGATCGCCGGCATCGCCGCGTTCGGCACCAGGCCGAGGTCCACGAAGCAGGCCGGGTCGATGCCGTTGCGAACAACCCAGCCGGTCACGTCGAGCAGGCCGTTCGGCGCGCGCTCGAGCGGTGCGGCGAGGCGTCCGCGGAACCCCACCGAGCGTTCCGGCCACACCGACTGCCAGGCCGTGACGAGGACGCTGTCGCGATGCCGCCGGTTGAAGATCGAGAAGGCGGCGACGACCAGGTCCTGCCCCTTCCGGAACTCGATCTTGCCGCCGGAGAAGACGTGGAACTTCGCGGCGTCGAGGACGCCCGAGCGCTCGCCGGGACAGAACAGCGACGGATCGACGCCTTCGAAGATCACCGTCGGCCGGCGCCGCGTCGCCGCCTCGACCAGGTCCGCGTTCCAGTTCGACGCGACCAGCACCGCGTCGTAGCGCGCGAGCGCCGCATCGACGTGTTGCGCGTCGGTCCGCTCGAAGACGCAGCGCGCCACGTTCTTCACGCCGTCGAGGTTCGACGCCGCGAAGTCGTTGCCGAGCGCGTCGACGACGATCGCCGGGACCGCGCGCCGGCCGTCGGCGCCGGGTCGCAGCGCCGCGCGGCCAGCGTTCGACCCTTCGATCGCCGGGGGGCCGCGGCCGAGGCGCAGGGCATCCGCGTGCTCGCGGTGCGGAGCGGCGCCGT
>CAXTDA010000011.1:7780-23721 GCA_964242935.1 uncultured Burkholderiaceae bacterium
CCGGGAGGACGCGTCCGAGGCGCAGGGGGTCGCACGGGCCGACGGCCGCCCGGGTGATCGGCTGGCCCATCAGCGGCCTGATCTCGGGGTCGTTGGCCCACTGGAAGAACAGGTTCAGCCCGACGATGCCCCAGCCGAAGTTGTTGCCGAGGTGCCAGTCGAGGAAGACGTCCTTCACCGGGACGCGACTTCGCGGACGAGATCGTCGCGGACCCTCCGGACGACGCCCGCCCAGTCGCCGCGCACCGTCTGTCCGTAGACGCGTGCGGACGGATACCACGGGCTGTCGGGCCGGTTGCGCAGCCAGCGCCAGCACGCGTCGAGCCGCGACAGCACCCACACCGGCTTGCCCATCGCGCCGGCGACGTGCGCGACGGCCGTGTCGACGGAGATCACGAGGTCGAGCCGGTCGATGATCGCTGCGGTGTCGGCGAACGTCGCGACGCCGCGCATCGGGTCGATCAGCCGCGTGTGACCGGCGTCGCATGCGGCGCTGCCTTTCTGCAGACTGTAGAAGGCGACGCCGTCGAGCGCGAGCAGCGGCGCCATCGCGTCCAGCGGCATGCTGCGGGCCCGGTCGATGTTGCGGAAACGGACGTCCGCGCGGACGTTGCCGCTCCAGACCAGCCCGACCTTGAGACGATCGTCGCCGACGCGCGACGTCCAGCGTGCCACGCGCGCGGGGTCGGCACGCAGGTAGGGAACGTCGGCCGGCACCGTCGCCAGCGTCGTCCGGAAGCGGTGCGGCAGCGACATGAGGGGAGCGTGGCGATCTAATTCGTCGGCGCCGATCGAGTCGACCGCGGCGTCGACGCCGGGACAACTCGCGATCAGTGCGGTCAGTTCGGTGGGGCACAGCACGACGACCCGTCGCGCGCGGCGCTTGCACAGCAGCGCGTAGCGGACGAACTGGACCGTGTCGCCCAGCCCCTGCTCGTGCCATAGCAGCAGCCGGTCGCACGGCTTGCCGTCCCAGGGCGGCGTGTCGAAGCCGGGACCCGAGCCGCGCATCGTGGGCTCCGACAACCCGGCTTCGTAGTGTGCCCAGCCGTTCGCGTAGTCGCCCATCGCAAGCTCGACGAGCGCGCGGCGCCAGGTCGCGTGGCGGTCGCCGGGCCGCGCCGCTTCCGCCTTCTCGATCCACCGCAACGACGTCTCGAGGTCGCCCGCCTCGTGGTGCAGCGTCGCGATGTTGAGCAGGACGCCGGGATGCGACGGGTCGCTCGCGTGCGCGCGCAGGTAGAGTCGTTCGGCATCCGCGACATCGCCCTGCCACCAGCGGATCGTCCCGGCGTGCGCCAGCGCGTCGACCTGCGACGGGTCGATCGCCAGAGCCTGCACGCAGAAGTCGAAGGCCGCGTCGATCCGCCCCGCCTGCCAGTGCGTCGCGGCCCGATCGATCGCGCGACGAACCGCCTCGACGTCCGACATCGGGATCAGCGGTCCGCGCCCCGGCACCAGTCGTGCCAGAGCGCGCGGTATGCGGCTTCCACGCCGCGGGCGAAACGGGCGGCGTCCATCAGCGGCGAACTGCGCATCCGTTCGCGCAGGCCGGCGCGCATCGCGGCGAGCGAGTCGAGGTCGCCGGCCAGTCGCGCGGCGTGCCCGACATATTCGGCGGGCGTGCCCGCGACGAGCGAAGAGAGGCCGACCGCCGCGAGGAGGCTCGCTCCCACGCGCGACGCGTGCGTCCGTCCGGCGAGCGTGATCACGGGGACGCCCATCCACAGCGCCTCGCACGTGGTCGTCGTTCCGTGATGCGGAAACGGGTCGAGCGCGATGTCGACGCGGTCGTAGGTGCGGAGGTGGTCGAACGCCGATGGCTCGTCGGGCAGCAGATCGATCCGCGACGACGCGATGCCGCCGCCGGCGAAGACATCGCGGAAACGCCGGACGACCTCCGGGTCGCGGAACGACCGACTCTTGAGCAGCATCCGCGACGCGGGCAGATCCCGCAGCAGCCGGAGCCACAGGTCGAGCGTCGGGCCGCCGATCCGCTTGACCGCGTTGAAAGAGCCGAACGTGACGTGGCCCCGGCTTCGTGCCGGCAGTTCACCCGGTTCGGGGCCGTCCTCGAGCGGCGCGAAGCACCAGGCACCCGACGCGACGCGCATCGGCCGTTCGGAGGCGGCGGGTTCGAGGCCGTGCGGATCGACGCGATCGTCGGTCCATCGCGCGTCGATCGCATCGACGCCGGTCGTGCCCGGATGGCCGAGGGCGGTCACCTGCACCGGCGCCGGCCGGAGCGCGAACAGGCGCAGCCGATGGCCGCCCGTATGACCGCTCAGATCGACCAGGAGGTCGATGCGATCGTCGCGGATGCGCTCCGCCGCGACGGGATCGGGACCCGCGAGAAGGACCCACGCATCGCTCGCGGCGCGCAACCGGGCGGTGACGTCGTCCGCCTTCGTCCCGGTCGCGTAGCACGTGACATGGACGCGCCGTCGATCGTGGGCCTCCAGCAACGGCAACAGGAAGTTCGCGACCGGATGCCGGCGCAGGTCGGGAGACACGTAGCCGATGCGGAGCACCCGGTCCGGCGAACGATCGCGGCTCGGCAGGTTCGCAGCCGCCCGCAGCGGTTCGGCATGCCGCGCGTTCCAGCGCCGGCATTCCTGCAGGATCGCCTCGGCATCGACGTCGGGCTGGTGATGCAGCGACAGGATCAGGTTGCTGTGGATCGCGGCATCGTTCGACGCCGTCGCGACGGCCCGCCGGTGTTCGACGAGCGCGTCGTCGGCACGACCCATGTCTTCCAGCGCCAGCGCGAGGTTGCTGCGGGCATGCGCATAGTCCGGGCGGAAGAACAGCGCCTGCCGGTAGGCCCCTTCCGCGTCGACGAGGCGACCGCATTCCCTGAGCGCGTTGCCGAGGTTGTTGTGGGCCTGCGGAACATCGAAGCGGATCGCGAGCGCATCGCGAAAGCACGGCACGGCTTCGTCGAAGCGACCCGCGGCCGTCAGCGCATTGCCGAGGTTGTAGTGCGCGTCGACGAGCCGCGGATCGATCGCGAGCGCCCGGCGACCGGCGTCGATGGCGTCGTCGTGGCGCGCTTGCGTCGTCAGGACGACGCACAGATTGCTGTGGTATTCGGCGACGCGCGGTTCGATCGCGATCGCCTGGCGCATGAGCCCGACCGCATCGTCGGCATGCCCGGCTCGGTGCGCGAGCGTACCGAGCAAGTGCAGGGCCGGCGCATGCCGCGGATCGATCGAGAGCACGTGCCGCGACGCCGCCTCCGCGTCGTGCCACCGTCCGTTCGCATAGGCGGACAGCGCGGACGGCCATGCATGCGGGATGTCCGGCGACTCCATCGGGCGATGGTAACGCTGCGTCACCCTGGCGCTCCGAGGACGACGTCGATTTTCTTTACAGTCGGTCGTGTCAATCGCACCGACGGGGCGATCGGCCGGGCGTCGCGGTGACGTCTCTCACCAGCGGTAACAAGTCGTTGCGATCGTTTCAATGACATCCGGCCCACTTGTTGCTTTACGGATTTTTTTCGCATGGCCCCCGCGTCGAAGGGCTCCCCCTGACCGTAGTCGCGTCGAGTTGCCCGCCGTCCACCCTCCGTCAAGAAAAAAACCGCATCCATGAATCCTCGACATCTCCGGCAGTCCCGGATCGCATTGCTCGTCGTCGGCTGCTTCGGCTCGCAGCACGCAAGCGCAAGCCCCGTGACCAACCCCCCGATCACCTCGTACGCGGGCGACCCCGGGACGGTCGGCAACCCGGCCAGTTGGCGCACGCCGGAATTTCTCCGTGACTGGGGGCTGCGGGCGATCGGTGCCGAGTACGCGTACGCGGCGGGCGTCGCCGGTGCCGGCGTCAGCATCGGCGTGATCGATTCGGGGTACCGCGAGATCCATCCCGAATTCATGGCGACGCCGGCGACGCCGCTCCGCTTCAACTCGGTCACGGCGTCCGGCGGGACGACGGGCCCGACGCCAGGCTTCTGGAACTCGAGCTACAACGACAGCCACGGCACCCACGTCAGCGGTACGGTGGGTGCGAATCGCGACGGCGGTACGGACCCGCTGAACATGCACGGCGTGGCGTTCAATGCGACCGTCTACGAGGGCAACACGCACAAGACCGACGGTGCCGTGTACGGGCGGCTCAACGGCGTGTCGGCGACGAACACGCCCGACAAGGACTACATCTCGAACCTGTATCACGCGGTCAACGACGCGGGCACGGCGAGCCAGCCGGTGCGGATCATCACGAGCAGCTGGGGCAGCGCGCCGTCGGGCGAGAGCTACAGCGGCCTCGCGAACCTGACCAGCGGCTGGAACTTCCTCGCGACGCCTGCGGGCGCCGGGCCGTACACGTCGTGGATCCAGGGGGCGATCGACGTCGCCAACACCGGCACCATCATCCAGTTCACCGCGGGCAACGGCGGCTTCACGAATCCGACGCCGCGCGGCGCGGCGACCTACTTCGTCCCGCAGCTCGAGGGCCACTGGTACACGACGTCCGCGATCACGACGGTCGGACAGACGTTCAACGCGGACGGCTCGATCAACGTGCCGGGCACGCAGAACTTCAATCAGTGCGGCGCCGCGAAGTGGGCGTGCGTGACCGCTCCGGGCAATGCGATCCCCGGCCCGCTGGTGCGCGCCGACGGCTCGGTCGGCTACCAGAGCATCTCGGGGACCTCGATGGCCGGGCCGCACTCCGCGGCGGCGCTCGCGCTGATCATGGAACGCTTCCCGTACCTGACCAACGAGCAGGCGCTCTACACGATGTTTACGACGGCGGTCCAGAACGCCACCATCAACAACGCCGTCGGCACGGCGATCGCGAACCCGACCGCCGGGCAGATCGTCGTCGCGCCGGACAACCGCAACGGATGGGGCACCGTCAGTCTCCGGAACGCGATGCAGGGGCCCGGCCAGTTCCTCGGGGCATTCGCCGCCAACACGCAGGGCTACGACGATACGTGGTCGCTCAACATTTCCGACGCGGCCATTAAGGCTCGCAAGGTCGAGGACGATGCCGAGGCGGTCGCATGGAACGCGACGAAGATCGCCAACGGCTGGGTCGGACTGACGACGCCGCCGGCCGGCCTGACGGCCGACCAGATCTCGGCGTTCACGGTCGGCTTCGCGCGCGAGGCGGCCCGGGCGTCGCGCGTCTACGAAGGCAGCCTGCTGAAGAGCGGCGCCGGCACGATCGTGTTGACCGGGAACAACACGTTCACCGGCGGACTGACGGTCACCGGCGGCACGATCCGCGCCGCCGCAGCGCATGCGCTCGGCAGCGGCGACGTCACCGTCACGGCCGGCGGCAAGCTCGAGACGCGGAGCGCGAGCACGGTTCAGGTCGACGGCAACCTGCGGCTCGGTCCCGGCAGCCTTCTCGACCTCGGCTGGAACTTCGGGGTCAATCCGCTGGACGTCGCCGGAACGGGAATCCTCGGCGGCGACCTGGTCCTCACGTTCCTTTCGGATCCGACCTTCCTCAACCTCGTCGACGGCACCTACGACCTGATCGACATGTCGAACTACAGCGGCCGCTTCGGTTCGCTCTCGTTCGCGGGCACCAATGACTTCCACCTGATGGGCCGACTGGTCTACACCGCCAACGGCGTCCTGGTGGCGCTCGCGGTGCCGGAGCCGGACGTCCTCGTGCTGCTCATCCCGGGCCTGGCGCTGGTCCTGCTCGCGCGTCGTCGACGCAAGGGCTGAGGCGCGTCCGGCGGACGAAGGGCGCTCGGGAGAGCGCCCTTCTCTTGCGGAATGCGGACCGATGAGCCACCCCGACTTCGTCGAGGTCTACGACGACGCGCTCGACCGTGCGACCTGCCGGCGGATCGTCGAGCGCTTCGACGCGAGCCCGGCGATCGGACGCGGCGTCACCGGCAGCGGCCTGGACGTGGCGGTCAAGGACAGCTGGGACATCGCGCTCGACGCGCATCCCGGATGGGGCGATGTGCAGCACCTGCTGAACGAGGTCGTCTTCGCCGGCATGAAGCGCTACCTGCGGCGCTATCCGCACCTGGCGCTGGCGCCGACGCAGCTCAAGCGACCCGATCCGGTGACCGGCGAACCGGTCGCGCTCGACGCGGAGCACGTCGCGAGCCTCGACGATGCGGGGCTCGGGGCGATCCTGGCGACGCTGTTCCGGCCCGGCTCGATCAACCTGCAGAAGTACCTCTCGGATCAGGGCGCCTACCCGTACTGGCACTGCGAGTTCTATCCGAGTCCTCGCTTCGACCAGGGCGAGTCGCTGCACCGCGTGGTGCTGTGGACGATCTACCTGAACGACGGATTCGAGGACGGCGAGACCGAATTCCTTCATCAGGGTCGGAAGATCGTTCCGAAGACCGGGTCGCTGCTGATCGCGCCCACGGCCTTCACCCACACCCATCGGGGCAACATGCCGCGAGGCGGCGACAAGTACATCGCGACCAGCTGGATCCTCTTCAAGCGGGCCGAAATGCTGTACACGCCACCGGCCGGGCCGGCCGCTCGCTGAGGGCCGTCAACCGCCCGTGGTCGAACGGACGCGGGGCGTCGCCGCGGCATGGCGTTCCATCAACCCGCGGTAGGTCTTCAGGAACGCCGCGGGCCGGCGGAGCGGATGGCTCATCCGGTACATCGCCTCGAAGAGATCGAAGCGGAAGCCGTGCGGCATCGCGTTCCAGAATCGCGCCCGACCGTAGGCCAGCGTGATCGGCCCGAGTTCGCCGCGCAGTACGGCAAGCAGGTCCGTTGCCCAGCATTCCATGACCGCGAGGTAGACGGCCTGCGGAGCGCCGGGCCCGCAGGCGACGAACGCGCAATCGTTGGCGTCGTACGCGAAGCGATGCGTCGCACCGTCCGTTCCGTCGCGCAGGGACAGCGCGAAGGTCGGCTTCCGGCCGGCGGTCATGACGGTCAACAGCGAGTGGAGGCTGCGGAACAGGATGCCGCCGACCAGCGTCGCCGCGAGCTCCTGCAGCGCGACCGTGAGCGCGTCGAGCTCGCCGCTCGCGAGATCGCGGCGCCCGGTCGCCGGCGGATAGTCCGGAATGGCGACGCTCGGGTCCCGGCCCCGAAAAGGCCATTCGGCCCGCGGCCGTGTGCCGACGAAGGGCGTCGACTCGTCGATCGCCACCAGCCGGTTCGACTGCATGCGGAAGGTCTGGCCGGGCCGCGTCGCGAAGAACTTCCGCGCGCCGTGGCGCCGGTCGAGTGCATCGCATGCGGCTTCGGGGTCGATGCCGAACAGGCGCTCGTTCAGCCACGCGCGCTCGCCATGGAACGAGAAGCCGCCGGCGCACATCAGCATCGCGGCCGGGTCGCCCCAGCGGCTCGCGACGAGCCGATAGCCGCTCTCCATCCGTTCGACGCACGGGCCGGTGCTGGCCTCGCGGGCCGCGACGTCCGACAGGTAGTCGGCCATGTAGCCCCAGTCGAGCGTGTTGTTGGTCCACGTCACGAGTCCGGGGCGCGGCGCGCAGGCCTTGGCCCATTCCACATGTCCCGGCGCCATCATGATGTCGACCATCGTGAAGAAGCTGCCCGCGCCGTCGAGCTGACGGACGAGGAACGGCAGCGCGTCCCACTCGTCGTCGCTGTTGACGCTCAGGTGGTCGCCGCAGAACGCGACCACTTCGAGGTCGCCGATCACGAGCGGCTCGCCGGGTACCAGCGGGCGTACGGCGAAGCCCATGTCCGCGAGAACACGGGACGCGGCAGTCGACGAATGCATCGACAGGAACACCGGGATGCGACGGTCGAGCAGCGCGAGCGACGGGATGTCGAAGTGATCGTCGTGTTCGTGCGTGAGGAGCAGCGCGTCGATGGCCGGGAACGCGTCGAGCGCGACAACGCGCGGGGGATAGACTCGATAGCCGAGCGCGTAGGCCTCGCCGAAGTCCTCGCGGAGCAGCGGATCGACCAGCAGGCAGGCGCGGTCCGAACGGATCAGCCAGCCCTGATGACCGAGGAATGTGGTGGAGAAGGTGGCCATGCGATGCACGTCGCCGATCGACGAGGAGATGCGCGGGACGTGAGAACGCGACGGTCGAGAATACTGCAATGAAAACGGCACCGAGCACGCGACGGTCCCGGCCGACGATGCGCAGGGTGTTCCTCGTCGCGATCTGCGCCTGCCTTCCGATCGGCGCCTGCTTCGCCGACGTCGTGCCGCCGCGGGCGGTCGAGGTCGCGGAGGCCTGGCTCGCCTTGACGGATCGCGGACGCGTGGCCGAAGCCGTCGATCGCTGGTTCGACGCGCCGACGTCGTCGGGCGCGCGCGCGCTCGTGGCGCGGGCGACGAAGGGTGCGGTCCGTCCTCCGCGCATCGTGTCCCGCACGATCCGCTCGTGGACCGGATACGGCGAAGGCGACTCGTCGCGCATGGCCCCCGGCGCGTACTTCGCCCTCGTCTTCGAGACGCGCGATGCGGCCGGACGTCCCGGCACGCAGGAGGTCCGACTGGTTCCACGGGGCGACGGCGACTGGCGCGTTGTGGGCGAAATGCGCGGCGAAGTGCGCGGCGAAGTCCGCGACTCGAATTCAGACTGATTCAGGCCTTGTAGAAGCCGGGGCTCCACGCGCCCTGCGACGAACGCACCAGCGCGAGCGCCTCGCCGATCGTGAAGCCGGTGCGCGCGCCCGCGGCCAGGCCGGCGCGGGTCTGCTCCCAGCGCTGCCGTTCCGGGAACGGCACCGTCCAGCGCCGTTGGTACGGGACCTGCTGCCCGACGAGCAGCGTGAAGTAGCCGTCCAGCTTGAACGGATCGAGCGGATCGATCAGCGTGTGAGCCCACAGCGACGAGGGTCCATGCGCCCGGTAGTAGTCGACGATCGGTGCGGCGTCGGCGAGATCGACCTCGGCCCGACAGCTTCGCCAGAACGGGGTGTCGCGTCGCGTGTTGTAGCGGTAGTGGACGGCGAGGAAGTTGCGGATCGCGTTCCAGAGACGCGTGGCGTACGCGTTGAACTGTGCTGCGATCAGCGCGTCGGGCCGCGCATTGCAATCGAGGAGGCTCGCGGTCAGGGCCTGCGACGTGGCGCAGATGACGAAGAGCGCGGTCGCCTCGAGCGGCTCGACGAAGCCCGACGCGTTGCCCATCGCGATCACGTTCCTCACCCACGTTCGTCGGTGCCGACCGCTCGTGAAGCGGACGACGCGGGTCGCCGTCACCTTCGGGTTGCACGCGCGGAATTCGCGCTCCGCTTCGTCGTCGGTGACGAAGGCGCTCGCGTAGACGTAGCCGCGGTTGATGCGATGCTCGTGCTCGATCTGCCAGCACCAGCCGGCATCCATCGTTTCCGCGGTCGTGTACGGCAGGATCGGCTCGTCGGTGCGCGGCCAGCCGCCGACGACCGCGCGGTCGCAGAACAGCGTCGAGGCGAAGCTCTCGAACGGCTCGCCGAGCGCCTCGCCGAGCAGCGTCGAGCGGAATCCCGAACAGTCGATGTAGAGGTCGCCGGTCATGGTGTCGCCCGAGTCGAGGACGAGGCCGGTGATCCCCGTGTCGTCCTGGTCGACCCGCTCGACCGTCGCGTCGCGGATGGCGACGCCGGCGCGGAGCGCCTGCCGCTCGAGCGCGCCGACGAATCGCTCGTTCTCGAAGTGGTAGGCGAGGTTCCGCTCGATCAGCGGCGCGCCGCCGTCGAGGCGCGTGAACGCGCGACCGTGCGCCATCAGCGCGGACGTGCGGTCGGCGAACGTGAAATCGTCGTCGCAGTAGTAGCCGACGCGCTGTGAAAGGCCCGGCTCCGACCGGTCGATCTGCGTCGTGAACGGATAGTGGAAGCGGTCCCTCGGACCCCACAGGAAGCGGACGCCGAGCTTCCAGGTGGGCCGGGCGTCGGCGAGGAAGTCGCCGATCGGGATGCCGAGATAGCCGTGCAGGTGCTCGGGCACATAGTTCGTGGTGCCTTCGCCGACGCCGATGATGCCGATTTCCCGCGAGCGCAGCACCGTGACGACGAGCTGCGGCATCCGCATCTTCAACGTGATCGCCGCGAGGAAGCCGGCGCTTCCGCCGCCCAGGACGACGACGCGACGAACCGACGGTGTCATCGGTCGGCGACCCGTCCGAGTCGCTCCGCGAGGCGATCGATCCAGGCAGCGGTGCGACAGGCGTCGATCGCCCGCGACAGGTTGCCGTGCGACTGCGGCCGGAGTCCCGCGGTGTCGGTCGCATCGGCGACGCGCCGGATCGCATCGAGGATCGCCGGCTGCACGCCGGCTCGCGGGAAGGACGGATCGTCGACGATGTCGCGGACGAACGTGTATCCGAACAGGATGCGGGCGATGCGGTCGCGGACATTCGCGGCTTCCGCTGCATCGTCGAGCGTCCGCGCATAGGCACACCAGAGCCCGAGCAGCGCGTAGTAGACGAAGCACGCATGCACGAGCGAATGCAGCGGGATGCGGTTGCCCGACCACGGGGAACGGTAGCGACGCGGCACGCCGAGATCGCAGAACGCGCCGTCGGCCCGTTCGATCCGGTACAGATAGTGATGCACGGACTCGTGGGCGAGGGCCTCGCCGCACACCAGGACGCGGTCGTCCGGCCGCTCGATGTTCGTCAGGACGCACGAGCCGACCCGGGCGCGGTTCGACGACGACGTGGCGCCGTCCAGCGCGCCGGCCCGACGCAGCATCACCAGCCCGAGTTGCGCATCGACGAACGCGAACGCCGCCGGAACGCGCTTGCCGAGCGCTCCGGCCGCGGCGTCGAGCACCTCGATCACCGCGGCGCGCGTCGCCGACGGATAGCGTGCGGCCGGATCGCTCGCGTCATACGGAAGGTCGGGAAAGTCCGCGGCCGAATCGAAGTCCGCCGTGAACGCGAAGCGCGCCGATCCGGTGGCCGCCGCGTCGCCGTCGGCCCAGTTCAGGTCAAGGAGCAGCGCTCGTGCGGTGGTGGTCGAGGTCATGCCGTAGGCCCTGGACGAGCAGCGACGGATAGTGGGGCAACGATCCGGTGATGACCGGCGACGGACACGTACTGTAGAGGACCGGGAGGTCGTCGCCGACGAAGAACGCGTGTTCGAGGATGCGCGTGGCCGAGTGCAGCGCGATCGCGCGCGCGAACGCCGCGATCGACGACTGCTGGACCGGACTCATGCCGGGCGGCGCGTTCGCGACCGCGATGGCCGCGCCCACCTGCGCCACGTGCACCAGGTAGCCGCGCGGGCGCACGTAGGCGAGCCGCGATCGCGACGGTGCCGTCCCGTCCGCCGGCAGACGCGTTCCGAGGCTGTAGAGGTTCCACGGATCGGCGGCGTACACGTCGCCTTGCAGCGCCTCGTCCTCCCACGGCCGCCGAAACGCCGGGACGCGCACCCCGGCGAACCGATCCGGCAGATCGAGCCACTGGTCGAGCAACGAGCCGTAGCCGCCCATCGGCGAGGTCGCCGTCGGCATCGCCGACACGTAGGCGAAGCGGCGCAGCTCCGCGTAAAGCCATGACCAGAACTGGCGCTCGCCGAGGACGGACGCGAGTGGACCGTCAGCTTGCGCGAACGCGATCCGGTTGATCACGGCGGTGCGCGCCGGGACGATCGTGCCGCCGGGCCAGACCCAGCACGGGCCTGGCGCAACGTCGTTCAGCAACTCGACCAGCGACAGGGCCACGACCTCGCAGCCGAGGTCCGGCAGATGGTCGAGGACGATGCGCGAGACCGGGTCCGAACGGTCTGAGTAGAGCAGCAGCCATCGATCCGGTGCGGCGCTCGGGGTCAAGCAGACTTCCTTCGAGAGGCGTGCGTTCGGGTGAGCCGGGCGCGCGACGAAGCGTAGGAGGAGCCCGCGATGCCGTCAACGTCGCATCCGCCCGCGTTCGACGACGGCCTTGACAGGCCCGGGGCCACCGGGAATGCTCGGCTGCCCCGAATCACTTGTCCGCCCGACGCCGTCTCCTTGATCGCAAAGCTCGCCGCGTCGCCGTCGTGGAAGTGGAAACTGTCCATCGCACTGCTGTCGGTGGCCTTGACGACCGTGGCCGCGGAAGGACTGCTGCGCTGGATCCTGTTCCACACGTCGCTCGCGCTGGCCGCGAAGGACCCTGCCTTCTACGCGCGAAGCCTCGACGAGGTCTGGGTCTATCGCCATCTGTTCGTCGGCGGCGGACGGGACGGCATGGTGCCGGACCAGCCGGTCGCGACGCGGGACACCGGCATCGAGTTCTATCGCCGCTGGCCGGCCAGTCTCGAACCCGACGCGCGCCTCGGCTACGTGCGGAAGGCGAACGTCCGCATTCCGTGCCACGAGACGACCAACCTCGCGACCCGCGGCACGCGCGACTACGCGCCCGACACGCCGAAGATCGCGTTCTTCGGCGATTCGTTCGTCGAATCCGCGGCGTGCTCGAACGACACGCTGACGACGAAGCTCGAAGCGCTGACCGGCATCGACACGCTCAATTACGGCGTCGGCGGATACGGTCTCGACCAGATCTTCCTGTCCTTCGATCGCGTCCGTCCGCTGCTCGATCGCGACGATCGCCTGGTGCTGATCGGCCTGATCCAGGACGACCTCGACCGGACGCTGCTGACGATCCGCACGAGCCCGAAGCCGTACTTCACGGTCGACGGCGACCGGCTCGACCTGCATGTCGAGCACATTCATCCGGCGTCGCTCGGCGATGCCTTCGTGGCACCGGCGGGACGGTTCTATCTCGTCGACCTGTTGCGCGGCCGATTCGGAACGCCTGCCTATACGCAATTCCTGCGCGAGACGAAGGCCCGGCGCCGCGAGGCGGTGGACGCCATCTCGCGGCTCGTCTTCACGCGTTTCGCGGAGGCGCAACGTCGCGGCAGCTTCGGGCTCGCGTTCGTTCTGCTGCCGACGCCCGGCGCGCCGTTCGACCCGCAGATGGCCGCGGCGATCCGCGAGCGGGGACTCGCGCTCGTCGACCTGCAGGACTGCCTCCGTGCGAGCGGTCGCCCCGATACCGATCTCTATGCCGAATTGCACCCGACATCGCTCGGCAATGCGCTGCTCGCGCAGTGCCTCGTCGGCGACCTGCGCGCGTTGCGGCTGCTGCGCCGGTGAGGCCGTCCCCGTCTCATCGCGTCGCCGGCAGGTCCGCGAGTTTCCGGAGGCGCGCAACCGACGCCCCGGCGAAACCCAGTTCCAGCAGCGCCGGGCCGCTCGCGCGGAAGGCGAACGCGTCGCCCTTCATGAACCGGAACCCGCACTCGTCGTCCCCGCCCGCGAGATCCTCCTGCAGGATCATGCGGCTCGCGGGCGCGGTCTCCACGCGTATCGGCGCCGACGCCTGCGCGACCTTCCGACCCTCGCGGTCGCAGCGGAGCGCGATCGTGATGCGGGCGGGTTCGACGAGGACGCGGATTCCGCCCATCGCGACATCGCCTTCCCAGTACCCGTCGACCGCGGTCGATGCCGCGACCGGCCCGGCCGGGAAATCCGCTTTCCACAGGTTGCCGTCGTCGCCTCGACCGCATGCGAGGAGCGACAGGCTCGCGACGACGGCGAGTCCGGCCCGGCGCGGCGAGGCGAACGGGATCAAGCCGTTCCGGCGCGACGTCGAGCGCGGCCGCACCGGCCCGGCGGCATGGCATCGATGACGGTGATCCTCGGCATCTCCGCGTTCTATCACGACTCGGCCGCTGCGCTCGTGATCGACGGCGCGATCGTCGCGGCCGCGCAGGAAGAGCGCTTCAGCCGGAAGAAGCACGACGCCGCGATGCCGGTGCAGGCCATCGACTATTGCCTGCGCGAAGCGGGCCTTCGACCCGGAGACCTCGACTACGTGGGCTTCTACGACAAGCCCTACCTCAAGTTCGAACGCCTGGTCGAGACCTACCTGAGCTACGCGCCGGCGGGCTTCCGCTCGTTCACGAAGGCGATGCCGTTGTGGTTCCGTCAGAAGCTCCACCTGCCGCGCGAGATCGGTCACGGTCTCGGCGGCGCTTATCGGAAGCGCTACGTCTTCGCCGAGCATCACGAGTCGCACGCGGCGAGCGCCTTCTATCCGTCGCCGTACGACGAAGCGGCGATCGTCACGTTCGACGGCGTCGGCGAATGGGCGACGACGAGCTACGGGATCGGTCGGGGCCACCGCATCGAGCTGCTCGCCGAGATGCGTTTCCCGCACTCGATCGGGCTGCTGTATTCGGCTTTCACGTCGTTCGTCGGCTTTCGCGTGAACTCGGGCGAGTACAAGCTGATGGGCCTCGCGCCGTACGGTGTCCCGCGGTTCGCGAACGTGATTCGCGAGAAGCTGGTCGACCTGAAGGGCGACGGTTCCTTCCGGATGGCGATGGAGTACTTCGCCTACGGCCACGGCCTGACGATGACGTCGCCGCGGTTCGATGCCCTGTTCGATGGGCCGCCGCGAGCGCCCGAGTCGCCGGTCACGCAGCGCGAGATGGACATCGCGGCGTCGATCCAGCAAGTCGTCGAGGAGATCGTGTTGCGCTGTGTCCGCCACGTGCACACGGTGACCGGCATGAGGAACCTGTGCCTCGCGGGCGGCGTCGCGCTCAATTGCGTCGGCAACGGCCGCATCCTTCGCGAGGGGCCGTTCGAGCGCGTGTGGGTGCAACCCGCCCCCCCCCCATACCCGCGGGCCCGCCCGGGGCCGCCCCGGCCGGGTTTGCCCGGGGCGATCCCCCGGCCCATCCACGAGCGAGAAGCGCTAGGCGCGGCGACTCGTCTTCACTGCTGCGCCTGGCGCCGGGGCTGGAACGGTCGGATGTCGACCGCCTGCCCCATCGCCGTGTAGCCGGCGTGATTCGGATGCAGGTAGTCCCACGGCAGCTGCGTGAACTGGCTGTTCGGCACGAACTCGGCGCGCATGTTGCCGGTCGTCGGATCGTAGGTCGCCTGGTCGAAGTCCGCGACGCCGTCGAACAGCCCCGAAGTGCGGATGTACGCGTTCAGGTTGTACCGGTTCACGTCGACCGCGTGGCCGTTGTCGCCGTTCGCGAGGAAGCCGGGGTTCCATCCGACCGCGGGGTTGAGCAGCCCGAGCGCCGACGTCAGCGTCCCGCCGTAGACCTTGATGCCCTTCGCATGAAGGCGCGCGACCACGTCGCGGTAGCCGGCTTCGACCGCTTCGACCGTGTGACCCCCGCCGAAGTCGTTGATGCCCTCGAGCCAGATGACGTGCGTCAGCCCCGACAGCCCGAGGACGTCGCGGTCGAGCCGGTCGACCGCCGCCGGCCCCGACGTCGAGTTGGCCGGTGTCGGGTTCACGACGCGGTTGCCGCCGATCGCTTCGTTGACGACGCTGACCCGGTTGCCGTACGCGCGATGGAGTCGCTGCGAGAGCACGTTGGCCCAGCGATCGTTGGTATTCAGCGTCGTGTGCGTTCCGTCGGTGATCGAGTCGCCGAACGCGCAGATCACGACCGTATTCGCAGGCGCCATCACGTCGACCGCGTTGACGAAGAACCAGGACGTCGTCGTGTACTGGAACGCGAAGACATCGTCGTCCTGCGTGTGGTCACCGCTGTTCGGCGCCGTGATGAACGACGTGGTGTTCGCCCCGCTGTGGAACGTCATCGGCCCGCTGTTGCCCTGGATCGCATAGCTGATCGCCAGGTTGCGTCCCTCGACCGCCGGGTCGTCCGCATTCTTCACCCACGAGAGCTGGACGCCGTCGCTCCAGATCTCCTGGCCGACCGGGATCGTCACGGAGTCGCGCCCGCCGAACCGGAGCGGCGTCATCGTTCCGGTGACGACGTTCCCCGAGTACGCCTGGAGGCCGAGCGACGCCGAGCTGAACGTCACCGGCTGCGTGCCGAAGACGTTGGAGAAGCGGACGCGCATCCGCTTGCCCCACAGGTCCGGCTTCACGATCGACCGGATCGTCTGATTGGTCGCGCCGAGCGTGTTGGCGTTCGGGAAGGGAAACGCCAGGTCCGGCTGGATGTTGGCCGGCGCGAAGGTCGTCGGAGCGCCCGGCGGGTACGCAGGGGGTACCGGGGCCGTGTAGAACTAATAGGTCGCCGGATCCTAAA
>CAXTDA010000012.1:0-23602 GCA_964242935.1 uncultured Burkholderiaceae bacterium
CGGCGCGGCGCGGGCGCTGGCCCCGGCGACGCCGAGCGTCGAGCGCGCCGACGCGATCGGCGCCGCGCTCGGGCCCGCGACCGCGGTGCTGATGCTCACGCACGTCAACTATCGGACCGGCGCGATGCACGACATGAAGCGGCTGACGCGCATTGCCCACGAGGCCGGCGCGCTCGTCGTCTGGGACCTCGCGCATTCGGCCGGCGCGGTGCCGGTCGACCTGCACGACGCGGACGCCGACTTCGCGATCGGTTGCGGCTACAAGTATCTGAACGGCGGTCCCGGCGCGCCCGCATTCCTCTGGGTCCATCCGCGCCACGCCGCGCGGCTCGACCGCGACGACATCCGCCAGCCGCTCTCGGGCTGGATGGGTCATGCGGCGCCGTTCGCGTTCGTGCCGGGCTACGCGCCCGCCGCCGGCGTCGACCGTTTTCTCTGCGGCACGCCGCCGATCCTGTCGATGGCCGCGCTCGAGTGCGGCATCGCGTCGCTGAAGATCGACGGCGGCGACCCGATGCCGGCGCTCCGTGCCAAGTCGATCGCGCTCACCGAGCTGTTCATCGACCTCGTCGAGGCCCACTGCGGCGGCGCGCTGGCGCTCGCGTCACCGCGTGACCCGGCGGCGCGCGGCAGCCAGGTGTCGTTCCATGCACGCGGCCGGCTCGCGGGCCACGGCTATCCGGTCATGCGGGCGCTGATCGAGCGCGGCGTGGTGGGCGACTTCCGCAAGGGCACGGCCGACGACGAAGACATCCTCCGCTTCGGCTTCACGCCGGCGTATCTCCGCTACGTCGACGTCCACGACGCGGTCGACGTCCTCGCCGACGTGATCGGGACCGAAGCATTCCGGGATGCCCGACACGCGGTGCGAGCCGCAGTCACCTGACCCGCCCGAATGCCCGACCAGTCCCCGCGTTCGCTGACGTACAGCGACTACCTGTCGCTCGATACGCTGCTCGACGCGCAGCATCCGCGGTCGCCCGATCACAACGAGATGCTGTTCATCATCCAGCACCAGACCAGCGAGCTGTGGATGAAGCTGATGCTGCACGAGCTCCGCGCGGCGGCCGGTCGGATTCACGACGACGCGTTGCCGGCGGCCTTCAAGATGCTCGCGCGCGTGTCGCGGATCATGGAGCAGCTGGTGTCGGCATGGACCGTGCTGTCGACGATGACGCCGACCGAGTACAGCGTCGTGCGGCCGTACCTCGGCAGCTCGTCCGGCTTCCAGTCGCCGCAGTATCGCGAGATCGAGTTCCTGCTCGGCAACAAGAACGCCTCCAAGGTCGAGGTCCACAACGACGCGATGCGCGAGCACCTGTCGACGGTGCTCGGGAAGCGCAGCATCTACGACGAGGCGATCGGCCTCCTCGCCCGCGCGGGCTTCGACGTCCAGGCCGACTCGCCCGACCCGACGCGGCCGCGCCCGTTCGACGACGCGGTCGAAGCGGCCTGGCTGGTCGTCTATCGCGACCCCGAACAACACTGGCGCCTCTACGAGCTGGCCGAGGAGCTGATCGACCTCGAGGACGCGTTCCGGCAGTGGCGCTTCCGGCACGTGACGACGGTCGAACGCATCATCGGCTTCAAGCCGGGCACCGGCGGCACCGGCGGCGTCAGCTACCTGCGGAAGATGCTCGACGTCGTGCTGTTCCCCGAACTGTGGAAACTGAGGACCGACCTGTGACCGTACTGCAACCGGACGGCTGGGCGAAGCCCCGCGGCTATTCGAACGGCATCGCCGCGCGCGGCACGGTCGTGTCGATCGCGGGCCAGATCGGCTGGAACGCCGAGTGCGCGTTCGAGAGCGACGACTTCGCCGCGCAGGCCCGCCAGGCGCTCGCGAACATCGTCGCGGTGCTCGCCGTGGCCGGCGGCCGCCCCGAGCACATCGTCCGGATGACGTGGTATGTGGTCGACAAGCGCGAGTACGTCGCGGCCTACCCGGCGATCGGCGCCGCGTACCGCGAGCTGATCGGCAAGCACTTCCCGGCGATGACGGCCGTGCAGGTCGTCGCGCTGATCGAGGATCGGGCGCGGGTCGAGATCGAGGCGACCGCGGTCATCCCCGACTGACGCGATGAACGCCGTCCTCGTCGACGCGATCCGCACGCGGCGCCGGCTGCGCTTCACGTACAACGGCAAGGTCCGCCTCGCGGAGCCGCAGTGCTACGGCATCGGCACGAAGGGCACCGAGCTGCTGCGCGTCCATCAGATCGCGGGCGGCAGCCAGCGCGAGCCGCTGTTCGACGTCGCGAAGATCGAGGGGCTGGTCGTGCTCGACGAGACGTTCTCGAGGCCGGGTCCGAACTACACGAAGGACGACTCGGCAATGGCGACGATCCATTGCCAGTTGTCGTGCTGACATCGCGTCGCCCTTCGTGATCGTCGCCCGTCGACCCGACCCTTCACTCGCCATGCCAGACCGCCGCTGTCCGAAATGCGATGGCCCGATGCGACTCGGCTTCATTCCCGACACGAGCTACGGTACGACCGTCGTCGCCAACTGGTATCCCGGCGTGCCGCGCAAGTCGTTCTGGCAGGGCACGAAAGTCGACCGGGACGAGATGGTGGCGCTCGACGCCTATCGCTGCGAGCGCTGCGGCTTCGTCGAGCTCTACGCGAACGGGGCCGCTTCACCACCCTGACGCTCTCGACGGCGCGCCGGCGCGGCGCCGCCCGGCCGGGCTACGTCGCCACGCTCCGGCTGGCGGACGCCGGGCGCTCCTGCAGCATGTAGATCGCCGGACCGTCGGGCGTGACGATCGAACCGACTTTCCGGAAGCCGGCCTTCTCGTAGCAGCGGAGCGCGCGAAGGTTGTCCGGCGCCGGGTCGGTCTGCAGCTTCGAGACCTGCGGATCGCTGAACAGCAGGTCGGCAATGGCGCGGACGAGCCGGGTTCCCAAGCCTTTGCCGAGCAGGGCCGGGTCGGCGATGAACTGGTCGATCCCCCGCACGCCGGGATCCGTCTCGTCTTCCCACCATCCGTCGCCCGCGCCGAGCGCGACATACACCTGAACGTAGGCGAAGGGTTCGCCGTCGAGGAGGCCGATATAGGGCATGACGTTCGCCTCGGCCAGGACACGCGGCGTGTAGTGCTCGCGCACTTCGTCGAGCGACAGGCCCCGACCGCCCCACCACGCGACGATATGCGGCCGGTTCAGCCACTCGTGCAGCATCGGCAGATCGGGCTCGACCATCACGCGCAAGCGGACGACGTTGCCGGCGCTCATGCGGTACCGGTCCGGCGTACGAGGCGCGTCGGCGGCCCGGCAGGCGTTCTCGAGCGAAGCGCCGCCACTCAGCCGGGAATATCCGGTTCGACGAGCGTCATCAATTGCGCAAGCGACTCCTGCCAGCCGAGGTAACACATCGCCAGCGGAATGGCTTCCGGGATGCCGCTCTGCGTGATGCTCAACTCCGTGCCGCAAGTCACGGGCTTCAAGGACACCGTGACCTCGATCGTTCCGGGCAGATTCGGATCGTCGAACTCGTCCGTGTAACGGACCCGCTCACCCTCGACCAGCTCGAGATACTGGCCGCCGAACGAATGGCCGTTCCCGGTCGAGAAGTTCTTGAACGACATCCGGAAGGTGCCGCCGACGCGCGCTTCCATGTGATGCACGGTGCAGGTGAACCCATGGGGCGGAAGCCACTTCGCCATCGCCTCCGGTTCGACGAAGGCGCGCGATAGAGCTTGTCGGGCGCGGTACGAAGCACGCGCTGGAGGCAGACGGTCCGGTTGGACATGGCTTGGTTCCTTGCTTCGACACCTCGGCGACGCGGTTCGGATGCCGTTTTCACAAGCAGGCCTCGCCGTTCGGCCCCTCGTCGTCGGGACCCAGGATGCGGATCACGACGGAGGTATCGGGGAGCGAAGTCATCGACCGGGATGCGGGGCGACGCCGGTCGAAGCGACAATCGGCCCGTTCCTCGGCACCGACTAGCTCGACGGCTTGACCTTGCCGATCATCTCGTCGACGAGCCCCTTGACCACGGTTCTGTAGTCCTGAAAGCCATGGAAGGCCGAGTTGTCCCATCGGGCGTTGACGAGCAGACGCCCGGTTTCCGCGTCGTACAGGTTGATGGCGACCCAGCGCAGGTACATCGCGACATCCCAGCGCCACTGGTCGGTGTAGTCGACCACGATATCGACGTCGGATGATCTGCGCGACCCTGCCGGGAGCGACTGCTTCGGTACGATGCCTTGCGCCAGGAACGCCGACCTGATGGCGGAATCCATGTCCGCCGAGTTCCCGTCCGACGGGACGAGGGCAACGGTCGATAGCCGCTTCGTCACACCGACATCGACGACCGACACGCTCTGCGATGTCGCGCATCCCGCGATGAGGGTCGTGATCGAGAGGGCCAGCACGAGCGCGAACCTGGACATGAATGCCTCCCGGGCAATGGAACGGTGCCGATGGCCAGGACGGGCCATCAATCGGGACCTGGGCCATGCTCCGAAGCATGCCGCGGGAAGTAGGTACGCACAGCGCTGCGTAAGGCGCGATCGAGAGAGGCTCATCTGCTCGGCGTGACACTCGAATGCGCCTCCACCTGCGCGACGATCGCCGCTTCGACCTGCGTCCATGCGGGATCGCCGGGCGCGATCGGTTCGAAGTGCCCGGTGTCGAGATAGATCAGGTCGACCGAGTCGCCCTTCGGACCGCCTGCGAGGCGGTAGGCGCGCGCCGCGGCGGGCAGCAGCACCCGGGCCGTGACCAGGGCCTGCGGCGCGCCCAGTGGCAGCAGCGACCGGGGGTTCGCCTGCCGATAGCGCTCCGGTTCCGCATCCGGCGTCGCACCCATCAGCGGCACGATGACCGGCTTGCCGCAGACGTCGGCATCGAAGCCGATGAAGTCTGCGATGTCGCCCGGCCCGTCGATGGCGATCGCCGCCCGCACCGGGAGCGGGTTCGCGCCGCGGACCTCGCTGTCGGCGGGCAGGCGATGGCGTGCGGCGACCCATAGCGCCGCGTGCGCGCCGGCCGAGTGCCCCGCGACCACGACACGAGAGAGATCGAGGGGATACGTCGCACCGAGTACACGCAGGTGGTCGACCCCGGCGGCCCAGTCCCGGAAGCTCCCGGGCCAGCCGCCGCCCGGCTCGCCCACCTGGCGATACTCGATGTTCCAGGTCGCGATGCCGCGCTTCGTCAGCGCCGTCGCGATCGCGGCCGTGTTGCGCAGCGTCGCGAAGCCGGCCGTCCAACAGCCGCCGTGGATCACGACCGCGACCGGGAAGGGACCCTTCCCCTCGGGCAAGCGCAACTCGCCGGTCTGCTGCGGCGCCGGGCCGTACGCCGACGTGGCTGTCGGCGCGGACGACGGCAGCGCATCGATATCGCGCGGGCGTAGGTTGCGCGCCTCGACCGTCGCGAGGGCGAAGAGCCCGACGGCCAGCATGAACGCACGAGCCATGCGATGCAGACGACGCATGAAGACTCCCGAAGGAAAAGCGTTAGCGACCCACCTGCTGCCGCGGGCGGTGACTGCCAACTCTACCTTGCGATGTCCGCGCTGCGCTGCGTCCGGAATGGCCTTCGACCGGACTAGAATCGCGCTTTCGCCCGCGAAAGAACGCCCATGAACGCACCCGACCTCGCCAATCGCCTGAAGGCCCGCTTCCAGTGGGACGACCCGTTGCTGCTCCAGAGCCAGCTCAGCGACGACGAGCGGATGGTTCAGGACGCGGCCCGGCGCTATTGCACGGACAAGCTCGCGCCGCGCGTCGTCGACGCGTTCCGGAACGAGACGACCGACCCGTCGATCTTCCGCGAGATGGGCGAGCTCGGGCTGCTCGGGCCGACCATCCCGGAACAGTACGGCGGGCCCGGTCTCAACTACGTGGCCTACGGACTGATCGCCCGCGAGGTCGAGCGCGTCGACTCGGGCTATCGCTCGATGATGAGCGTGCAGTCGTCGCTGGTGATGGTACCGATCAACGAGTTCGGCACCGAGGCGCAGAAGCAGAAGTACCTGCCGAAGCTGGCGACCGGCGAATGGATCGGCTGCTTCGGCCTGACCGAACCGAACCACGGCTCGGACCCGGGCTCGATGATCACGCGCGCGAAGAAGGTCGACGGCGGCTACTCGGTGTCCGGCTCGAAGATGTGGATCTCGAACTCGCCGATCGCCGACGTGTTCGTCGTGTGGGCGAAGGACGACGAAGGCGCCATCCGCGGCTTCGTTCTCGACAAGGGGATGAAGGGCCTGTCCGCGCCGAAGATCCACGGCAAGGTCGGCCTGAAGGCGTCGATCACCGGCGAGATCGTGATGGACGAGGTGTTCTGTCCGGAAGAGAACGCGTTCCCCGACGTGCGCGGGCTGAAGGGGCCGTTCACGTGCCTCAACTCCGCGCGCTACGGCATCGCGTGGGGCGCGCTCGGCGCCGCCGAGGACTGCATGGCGCGCGCGCGCCAATACGTCCTCGATCGGAAGCAGTTCGGCCGCCCGCTCGCCGCCAACCAGCTGATCCAGAAGAAGCTTGCCGACATGCAGACCGAGATCGCGCTCGGCCTGCAGGGATGCCTCCGGCTCGGTCGCATGAAGGACGAGGGGTCGGCGTCGGTCGAGATCACGTCGATCATGAAGCGCAACTCGTGCGGCAAGTCGCTCGACATCGCCCGGCTCGCGCGCGACATGATGGGCGGCAACGGGATGTCGGACGAGTTCGGCGTCGCGCGGCACCTGGTCAACCTCGAGGTCGTGAACACCTACGAGGGAACGCACGACATCCATGCGCTGATCCTCGGGCGGGCCATCACCGGGATCCAGGCGTTCCAGTAGGAAAGGAAATCTAGCTCGCCGGCCGTGCGTGGCGAACGGCCGTGACCAGCGCGTCGAGCTGCTGGCCCACCTCGTCGTCGATTTGTTGGACGGGGATCACTGCCGCGAGGCCGTGATAATCGCGCTTGTAGATGCGCTGAGGCGTATCCAGGCGGCGAAAGTAATTCTCGAACAGCGGGTCGAGAAATTCGTCGGTGACCTTGATGTCGGGTCCCCAGGGGTCAGGACGGCGAGTGACTTGCAAAGCGCTGACCAACTCTGCGATGCACTGGTCGAGCACCGCAACGCGCCGCTCGCGCTCGCTGCGATCGAGCAGATCGTCGTCCCGCAGGTCGCTCAGAACGAACCCACGCAAACTTTCCGGCGTCACGAGGTAGTTTTCGATCTCGCGGCGATTCCACATGCGCTCGATCAACGCGGAGCCGGAATGCAGCTCCCTGTCCAATCGATCGAACAGGGCGAATCCGACAAGATCGGTCTTTGCTTCGCGCAAGCCATGGAAATGGTCGCGCGCTTCCTGTGGCTTGTTGTCGCCGAGGTATTTCACCGGTACTGACTCTTTCAGGAAATTGGCGGCCTCGTGATCGAGGCGTACTGCCAGACTGCGGAGGATCGCCAGATCGGTCGATCCTTCGAGGTAGAGCATCCACCCCTTCTGCTCGGCGAGGTAATAATCGGCCATCTGGATGCTTTCGAGCGCCTTCTTGACCTGGCTCGCCCGAGAGCGAGTATCGATGCGATGCGGCTGCCCGACGAACGCCATCACCACATCGCGCTCCGCCGCTTCCTGCAACACGACCTCCGAATGGCTCGCCGCCACGATCTGCGAGCCGTTTGCGGCGGCAGTCTCGTTGATGAGGTTATAGACGTCGCGTTGACGAAGGATCTCGAGGTGCGCGTCCGGCTCGTCCAGCAGCAGGACGGAGCCAGGATTGGCCAAGAGAAAGGACATCAGCAGCATCACCTGCTGGCATCCGCGACCGGACGATGAAAGATCGAGCTCGACGCCGCGCCGCTCGAGATAGGTGAGCGACAGTTCGCCTCTTTCCTTGATGTACACGGGGGCATTCAGCTGAATACCAAATAGCGCATGGATTTGCGCGCAAAGTGCTTTCCACCGTGACGAGTCGGAGCCTGAATAGAGTTGCCAGCAGAGATTGCGCAGCACCTGCGCCGTCTGTCCCTCGCCGATCAACACGCTGATTTCTCCGGTTTCCTTGCGATACTCCCGTTCGGCGAGGCCGGACATCGGTGGAAGGAACACGACGGCATGTTCACGCGCGCCAAGGGGGACTTTGCCGTCCTCGCCTTCGCGCAGGCGGCAATAGAACGACTCCTCGTTGGCGTAGTAGAAGTCCAGCATGCAGCGCCACGGCCGGCCAGCGTGATCTCCTTCTGCGCAAAGGCTGATGTAGACCTTTTCCGTCTTCGCATGACCGCCGCGACGGGTGCTGTCCTGAGTATGAAGATCAGCCCATAACAGCTTGGCGCTCGGCACGGGAATGGCGAACAGGTCACGCCGGTTGATCGTGACGCCCGGGCGGTCCGAGGCGGCGCTTCGATCTCGCTTCTCGGCCCAGCGCCGCCATCCGATGTCCCAGAGAGCCAACGCTTGCAATGCCGTCGTCTTGCCCGAATTGTTCGGCCCGATAAACACCACCGCGTTGCCGAGTTCCAGCGTCGCGTGGCGCAAACGCTTGAAGTTCTCAATCGTGAAGCGGGTGATCATCGCGGGGAAGGATTGCAAGACGATTGTGCGGGACGCAAGAGACTCTCATGGCGAGTCGCCTGCAGTGGCTCACCCGCCGCAGATTGGCGTGACCGCACCGTTGTGTGCTATCGACCTCATTTTGAAGCGTCGTCACGTGAAGCATTCTACGAGTTCGAAATGCAATACCCATCCGGACCAGAAGCTTGCTCCGCCGGGACGGGTGTCTCCGGCTCGACCGCATGAAGGACGCGCCGGTCGGGATCGCGTCGTTCGGGACGCGCAACTGACGGGCTGCCCGGGTTGACCCGGCGCGCCTACCGGCTGCCGCCGGAAATGTCCGCGGCGCTCGCCGAGACCTTCGCGGTCCCGACCGACGTGATCGACGCTGTCCGCATCGTCGAGCAATCGCGCTTCGCGCGCCTGCACGGACGCCGCGTCGCCGCGACGACTCGCCGTGGAACGATCTACCTCGCCGGTTCCGGACGACGCTTCGCCGCCGACCTCGACCTCGTCCTGCACGAATACTTCCACGTGCTGCGGCAGTGGAACAGCGGCTCGCTGACGACCTGGCGGTACGTGCTCGAGTCGTTCCGGCGCGGCTACCGCGACAACCGCTTCGAGATCGAGGCGCGGACCTTCGTCCGCCGGAACGTGCTGGCGTTCGCCGAGGGACTGCGGTCGCACGACGATCGAACCGAGAGCTGACCGTCGCGTTCTCGACCGATCGGACCCGGCACCGCCATGCGACCGCGGACCGATGCCGCGGCTGGTGTTGCTCGGCCGTCCAAAGCGACGGTTTGACGCAATCGCCGGTTGACCGAAGCGCAGGCCGAACCTATCGTGATGCCGCTCGACGCTGCGCTTCGACCCGCGCGTCACCCGATCGATCCAATCCCGAGGACCCACGCCGATGACTTTCTCCGTCGCTGCACGCCGATTGCTGCTCCTGCCCGTCGCCTTCGGCGTCTTCCTCGGCGGTTGCAAGGACGACGGCGGACCACCGCCCGTGGTACCCGTCGCCGCGCTCACCTGCAACGGCACGGTGGTCCCGGGGACCGGCGCCGGAACGCCGACCAGCGGTCCCGAGATCGCGACCGGCTTCGCGAGCAAGGACCCCGCGTATACGCGAACCATCATGGCGGTCACCGCGAACCCGATCTCGTCGCGCGTCGCCTGCGACATCCTCGCGAAGGGCGGCACCGCGATCGACGCGGCGGTCGCGGCGCAGATGGCGCTGAACCTGGTCGAGCCCCAGTCCTCCGGCATTGGCGGCGGCGCCTTCATGCTGTACTACGACGCAGCGACGAACCAGGTGCAGAGCTACGACGGTCGCGAGACCGCACCGGCCGCCGCGACCGGCAACTACCTGCGCTACATCGACGACACGACCAACCAGACGCTGCCGCGGCCGAACGCGCGCCTCTCCGGCCGCTCGATCGGCACGCCGGGCGTGCTGCGGATGCTCGAGCTCGCGTACCAGGACCACGGCCGGCTGCCGTGGCGCGACCTGTTCCAGCCGGGCATCGACATCGCGACCAACGGTTTCTTCATCAGCCCGCGGATGGCGGCCTCGATCGCCGCGGACGTCACGAACCTGTCCCGCGACCCGGACGCGAAGGCGTACTTCCTCAACGCCGACGGCACGCCGAAGGCGGCCGGGACGGTGTTGAAGAATCCGGCGCTCGCGGCGACCTTCACGACGATCGGCACGAACGGCGCGTCGGCGTTCTACACCGGTGACATCGCGCAGGCGATCATCGACAAGGTCAACGACACGACCGGCAACATCACGACCGGCAAGACCACGCTCGCCGACCTCGCCGCCTACCAGGCGAAGCGCCGCGACCCGATCTGCACCACCTACCGGACCTACACCGTCTGCGGCATGGGCCCGCCGTCGTCGGGCGGCATCACGGTCGCGGCGGCGCTCGGCGTGCTCGAGAACTTCAGCATCGCGCAGTACGCACCGACGGCGATCGACCGCGACGGCGGCAAGCCGACGGTCCTCGGCGTGCACCTCGTGTCGGAAGCCGAGCGCCTCGCGTATGCGGACCGCGACGTGTACATCGCCGACACGGACTTCGTGCCGCTGCCGGGCGGCAGCGCGAACACGTTGCTGAACAAGCCGTACCTCGCGTCGCGATCGCTGCTGATCAACACGACGCGCAGCATCGGCACGGCGCCGGCCGGCAACCTCGGCCCGGTGCAGTTCGGCCTGTCGTCGGTCGAGGAACACGGCACGACCCACCTCGTGATCAACGACCGCTACGGCAACGTGCTGACGATGACGACGACGGTCGAGAGCAGCTTCGGCTCGTACCACTTCGCCCGCGGCTTCATCCTCAACAACCAGCTGACCGACTTCTCGGCGACGCCGACCGACGCCAACGGCCTCCTGATCGCGAACCGGGTCGCGGCCAACAAGCGGCCGCGGAGCTCGATGGCGCCGACGCTGGTCTTCACCACGGCCGCCAACGGCACGCGCGGCGACTTCCTGCTCGCGACCGGGTCGCCGGGCGGCAGCGCGATCATCTGGTACGTCGTGAAGACGCTGGTCGGGGCGCTGGACTGGGGCCTCAACCCGCAGCAGGCGGTCGCGATGGTCGACTTCGGCGCGGCGAACAGCCCGACGACGAACTACGGCGGCGAGCATCCGAACGTGAGTGCGGCGAACAACGGCGCGGCCGACCCGACGGTGATCGGTCTGCGCGCGCTTGGGCACACGGTGTCGGTCGCCGCGCAGTCGAGCGGGCTCAGCATGATCCGGCGCGCGACGGTGGCCGGCGCGCCCGGGTTGATCGGCGGCGCGGATCCACGGCGCGAAGGGGTGGCGATCGGAGATGTCGTCGCACCTTGATCGACGCGCCGACCGCGAGACCGAGCCGTGACCGACCGCGCATCGCTGTCCCTGTTCGCTCGGGCCTTCCGCATCGTCTGGCTCGCCCTGGCCGCCTGCGTCCTCGCCGCGCCGCCGGGCGCACGGGCGCAGGTGAGGAGCATCGACGTCGCGTACGACGGCGAGACCTACGTCGTGACCGTCCAGCTCTTCGCGCCGGTGAGCCGGGCGATCGCCTGGGACGTGCTGACCGACTTCCCGAACATGGCCGGCTGGGTCCCCAACGTGCGGGAAAGTACCGTCCTCAAACCGGGCGACCGACAGGTGACGATCGAGCAGCGCGGGACCGCGAAGTTCGGCGGCGTCGGTTTCTCGTACACCAGCGTTCGCGAGATCGTGCTCGATCCGCAGACCACGATTCGATCCACCCAGATCAAGGGCAGCATGCGCAGGCAGGAGTCGCTGATGACCTTGAGCACTGACGGCGACGGCACGCGGATGCAATACCGGCTCGAACTCGTGCCGAGCCTGTTGACCTCGGCCGCGTTGTCGAAGGACCGGCTCAAGCAGGAGATCGAAGAGCAGTTCACGGCGATCGTCGGGGAGATGACGAAGCGCAAGAAATAGACCGTCGACGCAAGGCTTCCCGTCAACGGACGAACGGAGAACAACGATGGTGCGTTTGACGATCGCATTGATGTCCGGGCTGGTGGCGGGCGCCTGGTCCGCGCAGGGCGTCGCGGCCGGCACTCCGTTCGATGGACGCTGGTCCGTGACGCTCGTCTGCCCCGAGACGACCGACAAGAGCGGTCCGGTCAAGGGATACGAATACGTCTTCGCCATCTCGATCCACGACGGCGGAATCGAGGGTCACTACGGCGACCCTGGACACCCGGCTTCGGTCGTCTACACCGGGCGTGTCGGCGATGACGGGACGCTCGAGATCGCGGCGACAGGAAACACGGGACGGCCGGAGTACGCGGTCGGCCGGGTTGCGCAAGGCAGCAGCTACCGCTACACGATGCAGGGCAAGCTGGAGGGTTCGAGAGGCACAGCCCTTCGCCGCGAAGTCCGACCGTGCACGGCTGCGTTCGCGAGGACGGACCTCGGCTGAGATGACGAAGCCGCACAGGACGGGCCGGGGATCGCGGACGTCGTGACGCGCTGATCGACCTGCTCGGAACATGGCCACCGTCCTCGACAAGGAACTCAAGCGGCGGGTCACCGTCGACGGCGTGGACTACACGGTCGCCGTCGACCCCGACGGCGTCCGGTTGACCGGCAAAGGCAGGAGGAGGCCCGAAGTCGCGCTGCGTTGGCGTGATCTCCTGAGCGGTGATGCCGCGATGAGCGCCGCATTGAACGCGTCTCTGACGAAGCGGAAGGCGGCCAGCGATTCGGAGACCGAACAGTCGTCCGATCGCACGGACAAGCGTGCGCCGAGGAAGTCGGTGCGCTAGGACCGGCGTCCTCGGCTGGGCGATTTGCACGGTGCGCGCTTCACGCCGATCGATCGCGAGTGCGCGGGCCGCCTGGCCGCGTCGCCGGTGTTGAGGATCACGGGCGGCGCAGGTCTTCCCTCTCGCTGTTCGCGCTCAGCCGAAGCGGTGCCGCACAACGGCGCGAACCCGTGCAGGCGACTGCCCGACGCGGCGAACGATGTCGATTCATCGCTTCGCCGATGGGAGCCGGATGTGCGTGCCGCGGAAGCCCGGGACGAAAAGCCGCGATCTGGTCGAAGCCCCGCGGTTATCCTGTGCCGACCGGGCGCGACCTCGCGCTTTCCCGGCTCGAGACATGTCCCACCGCACGCCGATCCGCCGTCACGCGTTCCACGCACTCGGGACGACGTTGCCGATTCGCGGCAGCGAGCGCCGTGCGCCGATCGCCCGGTGAAGACGTCGCTGCGTTCCGCGCTCGGGCTGGCGTGCTGCGCGCTGCTGTTCGGATGCGCCGGGCCGCCCTCGTCTCGCGACGAGACCGTCGTCCGCGATCCGGCCCGGGACCGGGCGGCGATCGCCCGGTCGATACCGGCCGCCATCGCGGACCGGGCCGGCTGGGCGACCGATCTCCATGCCGCGTTCTCGGTGCAGGAGATCGAGCCGACGGCCGAGAACATCTGCGCCGTGATCGCGGTCATCGAGCAGGAGTCGAGCTTCCGCATCGACCCGGTCGTCCCGGGACTGCCGAAGATCGCGTGGACCGAGATCGATCGCCGGGCCGAACGCGCGGGCGTACCGGCGCTCGTCGTTCACACTGCGCTGCGCCTCGATTCGCCCGACGGCCGCAGCTACGCGGCGCGGATCGACACGGTACGTACCGAGAAGCAGCTGAGCGACGTGTTCCAGGACCTGATCGGCGCCGTGCCGCTCGGCAGCACGCTGTTCGGCGGACTGAACCCGATCCGCACGCGCGGACCGATGCAGGTCAACGTCGCGTTCGCCAGGCGCTACGCGAAGCATCCGTATCCGTACCCGGTCCGCACCAGCGTCGAGGACGAGCTGTTCACGCGGCGCGGCGGCCTGTTCTTCGGCGTGGCGCACCTGCTCGACTACAAGGCGCCGTACGACCGCTTCCTCTTCCGCTTCGCCGACTTCAACGCGGGCCAGTACGCGAGTCGCAACGCCGCGTTCCAGAGCGCGGTCAGCCAGGTGTCCGGAATTCCGCTGGTCTCCGACGGCGCGCTGATCGCGCACGACGATGAATCGAAGGCCGGCAGCACGGAGCTGGCTGCGCGCGTCGCGGCGCGGCGCCTCGACCTCAGCGACGGCGAAGTGCGTCACGCGCTCGAGCAGGGGCGGAGCGAATCGTTCGAGCGCACGGAGCTCTACAGCCGGGTGTTTGCGCAGGCCGACCGGTTTGCCGGCGGTGCGGCACCGCGCGCCGTGATTCCGCAGATCGACCTGCAGGGGCCGAAGATCACGAGACCGCTGACAACGGCCTGGTATGCGAACAGCGTCGAAGCGAAGTTCAGGCGGTGCCTGCAGCGGTGATCCGGCGAACCGGCGCGGGTCGATAATCGCCGGCCCATGCCGCCCGGGGCGCCGTTCGTCGCGTCGCTGCGCCCGCCGTCCCCGGGCGCGGCGACAATGCCCAGTTCGACATCCGCAGTCGCTTCGCTTACCTGCAAGGAGTTCCAATGGCAAGTACCGCCCATCCCGAGGCCACCGCTCGGAACGGATCGTCTCGGTCCCTCGAATCGGAAGACGCTCGCTCGATGAGGGGTGTCCGCGGATGGCTGCTGGTCCTGTGCCTCATGCTGACGGTCGTCGGTCCGGCCATCTCGGTCTGGATCGTCGGCCGGGAGTTCGATGCATTGGCCGCCCGCTTCGCGACATCGCGCGGCGCGCAGTGGGCGACGATCGTCTCCATCGCGTTGACGACGTGCTCCGTTCTGTTCGGCATCTACGCCGGTGTTCGACTGTGGACCATCAAGCCGCAGGCCGTGCGCGTGGCAAAGGCTGCGCTGTTGTTCGGCCTCGCGGTGGACGTCTGCACGACGACCATCTCGACCGTCCTGGGCACGGTCTCGCCAGCCGACAACGAACTCCTCGACGTCGTCCTGCTGAACCTCGCCCCCAGCCTCGTGTTCTTCACCGTCTGCCTCGCGTACCTGAACCGGTCGAGACGGGTGGAGGCGACGTATTGGGCGGAATGATCGTTGCCGATTTCATGTTTTACTTGCGACTGAGAGCGGCGGGATCGCCGGTGCCGTACTCCGGATGATCGTTTGAGTCCGGTTGACTATTCACGATTGGATCGATGTCACAGTTACATGGCGTGGGATCGGTTCGAACTCCGGGCCGTCGGGTCTGCCTGGCTCGACCCAACACATTGGAGCGGGCTTCGTTTCTCGGCATCGGTCCAGTCACTCGCGTTGTAGAGGTTCTGCTTTCGGGCCAGAAGCGGTCAACGACCCCTCGCGTCCGAACGACCGCCTTAGACTGACTGCTGCCGGTCACTGGCCACCTCGCGAACAACTGGTCTCGCCAGCAGCCGTCGTTCAAGTTGCGCACGCGACGCAGGCGTGGGAAAAGGGAAATCTCGTCCCGAAGCGGGCATCCACCCGCGCCATCAAGCCGACTGTCCTAGGAGGGTCGGGCAGAGCTAGAGACGCTGCCGAAACCTCGTGCCGGGTCCTAGCTCCTCTCCTCAGCCACCTAGCCTCTAAGCTTGAAAGCAGGGTTCGAGGCGGAGGTGCCAATGAAGCGAATGACAATTGACCGGGCTCCACGGCGCTCCATTTGCTCTGGCATGTTGACAAACGTTAGCGTCTGCCACGCGCTCCTCTGGACGCCGCCTCCAGCTCCCTGACGGCATCGCGCGCCAACTGGAGCGCACGCTCCACGGGGGTCGCATCCGTGCCTAGGCCGCCATGCTGTGCAGCTATTGCACGCAGGCAATGATTGAGCACAGCCGTAGGCGCGCCCAGCTGCTCGCTCTCATAGCGAGACAGGCAGGTCCGATCGACGTCGAGGACCTTGGCGAAGGCGGTTTTTGTCCTATCACCACGAGCGATGCGGATCAGATCTCCTTGCGATGTCGGGAAAGCTCCAACGGGCATTTTTGGATTGCTATAACAGCACGATCGTGCAACAATAACACACACATGTGCCCCCGCTAGCATTTAACATTCCAACGTCACATGATGGCCAGCACAGACATCACGATTGTTTCTACACAAGCCTTGCCGCAAGCCGCGGCCGAAGTTGTGCGAACTCCGAGTTGCGCATGAAGGCTAATGGCGCAAGTGAGCGACGACGTGAACTAGTTGATCGAGCGTTGACGGCTATAGGAGCTGGACGCGGTGTCGTTCGCCTAGATGGCACCGGCGAGATCGGCAGCGAGACTTTCGAGTATGCGGACCTGCTGAAGTCCCAAGGCGAGCAGAAGGTCGGCGCAGTCGTCGAAAAAGACGGCAGCCCCCTCGTGTACGTGTCCGCGAGCGTGGACGGCACGGGTGGCGGTGCAGCATTGGCGCGAAAGTTGGGCAACCGCGCTGAAACTGCCATGTTGCTCGACGTGAAGCTCTCCAGGCGTGGAGGCCTGTCCGCCGAGGCCTGGCCTTGCCGGCTCGATGCCCATAAGTCGACGCAGCTCAATCTCGGAAAGTTCGCGGATGCTCGCTCGGTGTTGGGGGACCTGCAGGAAGGCTTGTGGGGAACGAAGGACAATTCGTACCAAGAGCAAGCTCTGCGGGACCTGCTGGTCGACAGCGTCGCCGTGATCTCAAGGACCTTCCTGGGCGCGCGCGGGGTCGCGGCTGGTCGGGCCGATCGGGGCCCCGAGGCCCTGGCGCTCGTCGGCCGGGCGCTGTTCACACGGTTCCTTCTTGATCGGCGCATCCTAACGGAAGCCACCGCGCCTAGCCTGTTCAAATTGATCGGCCCGGAAGGTGAGGCCGCTTTCGCAGCGCCGGCACAGGCGGCGGCGACATGCATTTGGCTCGACCAGACCTTCAATGGCGACTTCATGCCTTTGCCCGCGCGCGAGGGCTACGCAGCGTACTTCTCGGCGTTGAACGTCGAGTCGCCCGGCGCGCTGGCACCGATCGGCTGGATCGTCGGCCGCACGAATGCGGGAGGGCAGCTTCCCATGTGGGACCGGCTCGACTTCTCCCACATTCCAGCGGGGACGTTGAGCGAGGTCTACGAGGACTACGCACAACGTAAGTCGCGCCTTGATGCGAAGCGCACCAGCGTGCACTTCACGCCGCGGCACATTGCTCGGACGATGGTGCGCCAGACCTTGGCCGGATTGCCGGAGACCGAAGCGGCCGCAGCGAGGGTGCTGGACCCTGCGGTCGGAGCCGCTGTTTTCCTATCGCTGTCGTACCGAGAGTTGGCGAGGTTGCGCGCCGTCAGGGACGGCGGCCAGTGGCCGGACACCGCCTGCCTTCGCTCGATCCTATATGGCCAGCTGCAGGGTCTGGACATCAATGGGGACGCACTCAATCTCGCCGCACTGACCCTCTATCTGACGTCTATCGAGCTGGATGCCAACCCGGCGCCCCCGGAGAAGCTCAAATTCAACAAATCACTAATCGGCACGGTGTTGCATAAGGTGGGCGATCACGTGAACCCAACCACGGCCGATGACGTTCTGGGCAGCCTTCGCGACCTCCCGAAACTCAAAGGCCAATTCGATATCGTGGTTGGCAACCCGCCATGGACCTCATTGTCCGTCGATGACGACAAATTCGATGACGACAACGATGGACTATCCGGCGACCCGCTGAGCCGCGCCGTTGAAGCAGTCGCGAACAAGCGGCTGGAGGAAAGCGGAGTACAGGCGCCACACTACAGCCATCCCGACAACGTCCCTGATATCGCGTTTCTTTGGAAAGCCACCGAATGGGCCCGCGAGGGGGGTGTCATCTCACTGATCCTGCACCAGCGCCTACTCTCGAAGCAACTCGGCAAGTGGAGACAGGCGAGGCGCGATCTATTCCGGGCCATTGAGCTCAGTGGTTTTCTTGACGCCAGCGAATTCACAAATCACGAGGCCTTGCTATGGCCCGGGATCGAGGCTCCCTTTTGTATCGTCTTTGCGAGAAACCGCCGGCCGGCGCCTGACCACCGTCCGCTGTTCCTCTCTCTCGCGGTCGAGCCAGTCTTGAGTAGGCGGCGCCAACTTCGCATCGACCCCATGTCGAGTTGGCATATCAGCGTGGACGACTTCGACATGCCCGGCGGGTTGATGGCACGGACAAAAGGCAGCGAGCTTGATGCCGCGTTCTTAGTTCGGTTGCAAACAAGGTTGGATGCGGACTACGCGCGCGGTCGCAGTTCCTTGGCGCGCCCCCCGTTGACGAAGCTGCAGACCCTGGTCGAGAGCTTCGCCTCTCAGCGTTTGAAGCGAGGAATAAAGAAGGGGAAGTCGAATACGAAGGTCCCCAATTGGATGGATGCCTTCCCCGCCAATGCGAAGCTGTTGAATGCGAAGTCAAGCGACAGGATTGCGGGCGCAATCTATGTGGACGACGTGGCGATGCCGTTTACCTCCGGGCCGATCCGCTCAGGACCGGCAGCAGAGTGGTTCACACCGCCAATGCTTCTGATCACGCAGCGGATGGGAAGGAATGGAGATTTTGTGCGGTCTGCAGTCGTGCAACCCTCCGACGGCGACGTGCCGGTCGTCTTCCCCTTTGCGTGGTGTGGGGCACCGTTCAAGAAGGACGATGCGGACGCGATGCTCGCCGCCAAATATTGCGCCGTTTGGGTCAACAGCTCGTTCTACGCTTATTTCCACACGCTGATGTCTACCCAACTCGGTTATGGCATAAAGGCCTTGCTGAGCGAGGACATCGAGAACACGCCCATCGTCAGACTTGAGGCAGCACTGCAGCGGCAATCAACGACGGCGGTCGAGGTGGAAGGACTCTTCGGCAAGCTGAGTTTTCCGACCCCGGGCCTCCAAGATGAGATCGACGCGTGGGTCTCGAGGGTTGCAGGGTTTGATGAGCCTGAACAAGCGTTGATCCATGACACGCTGTCGGTGGCCTATCCAATCGGCGATGCGCGAAAGAGCGGTAGGTCCTGGGTCGCCGACTCGCAGTTCTACAGCTACGTTAAGGCCATCCAGAAGGACCTTGTGCAGATGGGCGCCGGCGTCGATACCGCGTCAATAGCACCTGTTGACACAGGATCAGCGCTTCGTGGCTGGCGCTTCTTCCGCTGGCGGCTGATTGAGCGCTTCGGCGAACGTGCCGCCGATGCTTCGGGAGGGGGAGACACCCTTGCACAAGTCGATGCCCAGTCACTGGAGGCCCTAGTGCGAGAAAAGTACCCACAAGGGGAAATCTGGGCAAGGACCGGCGACGGGGACTTCGTGTTCGGGCAGTTGGCGCTCAAGCGCCTGTGGCTACCGTCGCGAGCGATCCTAGCAGCGCAGGTCATCGTTGCCTGGGCAGATCAGCATCCAACGTGAGCGCGGAATTCTGCTTCTTCCAGCCAAGGGATCTCAAGCGGTGCCCGATCCGATCGACTTGGAGCGCGACGTCGATCAATGCGGTTGCGGCGGCAATCAGGGATGCATGGGCGCAGATCGAGTCGTTCGAATACTGGAAGTCTCCAAAGTTCGAGGATGCTCACTATAACGACGAAGACGAACTGACGACCAAGGTCGCGGAGATCCTCAACGATCGGTTGGACAACGCCACAAGCGGTTACTTCCGGAAGGAGATTTTCCAGACGATCGTTCGCGACGCGAAGCAGTCGACGGCCAATCTCAGCAGCACCGAGCAGATGCCCGACCTGCAGTTCAGACTCACGCGAACTGCACCCGGTGAGGATCGAGAAGAGTCGGCTCTGTTCGTCGAGGCCAAACTGATCGGCACCATCGGTGGCTGCAGCGAGTACGTGATCAACGGCCTGGACCGATTCGTCGCGGGCAAGTATGCGCCGCAGACGACCTTCGGCATGATGCTCGGCTATTGCACACCTGAGTTCAACGATCCGGCCGTGGCACTCAAAGCGTATTTCAAAGGCGCGACGAGCGCGGCCGCAAAGCGCTGCGCTTCAACAGTCACGGCGACCACTGGGCACCCGACAACCGACCACCCTCGCGCCGCACCCGCTGCCCCGACTTTTCGAGCAATACATATCTGGGTCGAACGACCGGTCAGTGCAACGCCCAAGTCCTTCTCTTCTTCGTAAGTCGCACCAGAGATCGATCGGATTCTGACTCGATCACAATGGACGTTGTGAGGGACTAGAAGGGTGTCGAAATGATCTTGACACTGACCGGTGCATCGGGTGCCGGGAAATCTACACTCGCTAAGGCCTTGATACGGTTGCTTCCAAGTTCGGAACTATCGCCTGGCTGCACCACGCGCAAAATGCGGCGTGGCGAAACCTCATCGGACGTTCATCACCTAAGCCAAGACGAGTTTAGTGAAATGCGTCAGCGTGGAGAGTTCCTGTGGACAGTAGAAGTACATGGTGTCTGGTACGGAACCCTTCGACGAGTAGTTGCTGAGGGGCTTCGGGTCCGAACGCACTGTCTAATCTTTGCACTTACTGCTGACGTGCTGCCAATCCTCAGAGACTTCGCGAAGGAGAGTGGTCACGACAAGCAAGTGCGATCAATTTACGTACTTTCCCCTGAGCCTAGCGCTCTTCGCTATCGACTTGGTGCACGGGGGAGCGACAAAGAATCTATCGAGCGCCGCCTTAACGATTGCAAGACCTGGGACGCTAGCGCTCGTTCGTCAGAACTTTACGATCTCTTCGTACCGGGTGAAGGTAATCTGGAACTGAATGCGAAGGGCGTCATCGATAGCCTCGCGATTCTGAAAGAGAACTAATTGAGGATGCTGCAATCAGTTGATCGTATTTGCAACCATGGACTCCAATAGTTGTGCTCGGTTAAGAACACTGCCCTGATAGCGCACAACGCCGAAAGTGTCATCGACCAAGTATTGGTTGTTCTCGTAGATGTGCACATGGATGCCGCGCTCTTGTGGTCGATCGGCCGTCCACAGCACCGCCGGAGTCGAAGCCCAGACCTGGAATGGCAGCCCCGGGTAGTCGTCAAGGTCGATCTCCTTGACGACATCGACGTAGTTGTTTGCCTTGCTAAACTGCTCGTGAAGCGGCTGGAGGGGCGTAGACGCGATCGGTTCTTTGCTCCGGGTGTTGTCTCGCCCGCAGTTGCCGCACAGGTGCTTGGTGTGTGGTTTGCGCGCAAAGTCGCCCAAGTCCAAGTGCGGGTATCCACAATCGCGGCAGTTGATGCAACCCATTGCTTTGCCGCTTTCCAAGGCGAGCACAAACTCCAGCGCCGAAGGCGGCGTGAGGTGAACCCGAGTAATCTCGTGGTTACCGAACAAGTTGTCCTTTGCGTTGTAGCGAAGGGATAGCGCTTTGAAATCAGTATCGACAACCTTCGCTTCGCCCGGCTCCTTGCGGACGTGGACGTGGATCTTAGGTCGGCGAGGCTTCGAAGCGCCGTTGTGGCTCAGTGCCGGGGGCATAGAGCACCAGATCCCGACCTCTGCGAAATCTTGGATGTCGATGTGCTTGGGGTCGACGATGTACGACATCGGCTGGTCGTGATTCGCGCACTGCACCTTGCCGTTCGCCTTGGCACCAGCAATATCACCATTCGTCCCCCAATGGCGCTGGTGAGTGCGGCACCACCAGCGGGCGACCCCATTGCGCATCTTGCCGGCATCGACGATGTCGCAGTCCAGTTGAGCGTCATCGCCTTCCTCGCCGGGGAAGAGGCCCAGCAGGTCCTCGCTCGACACTGCGATGTTTCCTAATGTCCGGCCGTACGACCAGCAGATGGCCTCGCGCACGACTGGCGCGTGGTCCTGCACGGGCTTTTCATACCCGAGAAACCGGTGGCCAACCTTCTTTGCGGGCTTCTCTGCGAGATCCCACTCGTAGCCCCAAAGCTCGATCCGGCCGGCGGCGCCGACTCTGCGTTCGATTTCCATCCCGTAGTCTCCTGACACCGGTCGCGACACAAGGCGCGCCCGTACTGTCTCTTCGAAACAAGTTTAACTATCGTGGCCGCGCCGCGGCTGATGCGACGTTCCGGCACCTTTGATGGTGCCCCACTGTGATCGGTGCTTCGCCAACCGCGCGGGCCCGCCGAGCATTCTGCTTTTGCGGCCAGAATGCGATCCGCGCGACCAACATGGCGCTACCTTGACTCGGAATCCACAAGCCACACAAATGACGCAAGGCCTACTGCTCGAGCCCTCTAACATCACAAGAATTCAACGCCTTCCGAACTGGCAGTCAATCGGTTCTGTGCGGGCCGTGTATAGCCGGGTCGCCCAGGAGCCCGAACCCAGACGCGTGCTGAGAGTTGACACGATAAGCAACTACGGTATCGTCGGAGACCGGCATGCATGCCCGCACTCGCCACGGCAACTGCTTATCGCTGATGATGCTGCTTACGAACGATTCGAGCTGTCTGAAGCTGTATTGCGAGAGAACTTGCGCATCGATTTTTCGACCGTGGACTTGCATTCAGGCGACCTTCTTCGGCTTGGCGCGGATGTAGTGCTATGGCTCACGTTCCACTGTGAGCCCTGTGGCCTGCTAGAAAGCCGCCATCCTGGCACTATCAAGACCATTGGGAGACACCGAGGCATGCTGGCTCGCGTACTGCGCGGTGGAACATTCAGCATGGGCGACAGTGTCTCCCTTGCACGCGCCTCGTTGCCGGCCATGAGCGATGAATGGCAGGCGCGGGTGCTCGGCGTAGCCCGCGCCGTGCCGGCAGGCCACTACATCCTTTATCGGCAACTCGCCGAGATGGCAGGCGTGGCAAATGCCTACTGCCGGGCGTTCCCAAGGCTCTTGTCTAAGCTACCGGCTGATGTCTCAAGCCGAATCGTAGGGGTCGCGAACGCGCTACCTGGGCCGCGTTGGAGTGGCGTCGAACTGTTCAACGTGCTCCATTGCCTCGACTGAGCAGCCTTACAGTGGCTGGAGTGCTAGCCGGCCTAACGGCCGCTTTGTGACATCTAGCGTGCGTTTTTCAGTTTCAAGTCATCGTCCGCAACCGCTGCAAAGCGGACCCTTCTTCGCCTAGCAGCCGAATGACTGCAACAGGTCCGAAACCCGACTCTGCGGCAATCGACCCGCCGGGCGCCGTGTCAAAACCATTCATCGCTCCGAAGTGGCCGCCCTGCCTAACCGATCATTAACCCCCACCCACGCTGCCGTCCTTGGTGGCCGCTCGATCCAGATCGCAACCGCACCTTCGGCATCCAACTCACGCAGCGTCGCGTACAAGACCTGCGCGTAGACCGTCGCGTCGCGCGGAGCGCGATGCCAGCGCGGCGCGAGATGCGCGGCCGACCACGTCCAGACGACGACGTCGTCGCCTGCGCCGCCCAACGCGGCGGCATCGACCAGCACCACCGGCGTCGTGGGCGCGTAGTGCGAGTCCAGGGTGCCCGACGCACGCGGCGCAGCGGCATCCGGCGCCTGCGGCTCGCGCCCGATGACCTCGGCGATCATCCCCGCTGTAACGGCTCCCGGCCGCAGCAGCACCGGCCCGGCCGTCGCCAGCCGCGAGCAGTCGATGATCGTCGACTCGATGCCGACCGGACAGGCGCCGCCGTCGAGGATGAGGAGATCCAGGTCACGACCGTCGAACTCCGCGTGCACGTGCGCCGCCTCGGTCGGGCTGACGCGGCCGAAGCGGTTCGCCGACGGCGCGGCGATGCCGATCGGCAGGTTGCGGTCGCGGTGCTCGGCGTCTTCGCGTCGCAGCGCGTACGCGAGCAGCAGGGCCT
>CAXTDA010000013.1:0-23402 GCA_964242935.1 uncultured Burkholderiaceae bacterium
CGAACTTCACCAATCCGTTGTCGTGCGCGGTCGCGAACGCGGTCGTGGACGAGGTCGTGCGGCAGGATCTCGTCGCGCGTGCCGCGCTGATGGGCGAATACCTGCTGGGGGGCCTCGCGGCGATCGCCGAGCGCTCGCCGCTGGTGGGTGACGTTCGTGGCAAGGGGCTGCTGACGGCGATCGAGATCGTCGCGGACAAGGCGACCCGGCAACCGCTGCCGGCCGCGTTCAATGCGCCTGCACGACTGACCGAGCACGGCCTCGTGCACGGAATTGCGCTCTACAACCGGCGCGCGAACCTCGGGGCGTTCGGCGACTTCCAGATGATCACGCCACCGCTGACGATCACGGCGCACGAGATCGATCTGCTCCTCGCGGGGCTCGAAGCGGCGCTGGAGGGACTGCAGCGCGAGATCGCGACCGCCGGTCTCGCAGCGTCTTGAGCACGCCCATGGAAGGTATTCCGATCGTCGGCTACAGCGATCGCCTCTCGGGCGTCGCGGGCGATACGATCGCCTTCAAGGTCTCCAGTCTCGCCGCGGGGCCGTTCGACGCGAGGCTGGTCCGCGTGATCCACGCCGACCCGAATCCGGCCGGCCCGGGCCTGCGTTTCGAAGACCAGAGCGCGGTGTTCGCGGTCCGTTGTCCTTCGATCGACAAGCCGATCCATCGCGGCTCGTACGCGCGGGTCGCCAGCCCGCCCTGGCCCGCGGCGGGCGCCGACTGGTCGATCGACGCGCGCGTGCTGCCCACCCTGCCGGCCGGCGACACGCAATGCGTCCTGTCGCAGTGGGACGCGGCCGCCGAATGCGGCTGGCGGATCGGTGTCGGGCGAAGCGGCGCGACCGCGCTGGTCGCCGACGGCGCGGGCAAGACGACGACGCTGCGCTGCCCGATGCCCCTCGGCCCCCGCTGGACCGATCTGCGCCTGCGATTCATCGCCGCGTCGGCCACCATGGAGTTCACGGTCGCGCCGCTCGACGCGCGGCACCCGCCGCAGGTCGCGACCACGGCCGCGTCGTCGGCAAGCTGGTCGGTCCCGGCACCGGACGTTCTGATCGGCGCGCTCGGGACCCTGCCGGTCTCGCAGCTATTCAACGGCAGGATCGAGTCGCCCCGCATCACGTCGGCCGGGTCGACGATCGCGTCGTGGGATTTCGCGCGCGGGATCGACTCGCCCCGGGTCTTCGACACCGGCCCGGGCGCCCATCACGGCGTGCTCGTCAACCTGCCGACCCGCGCGGTGCGTTCGAGCCACTGGACCGGTCGGGAGATCTGCTGGCGCGCTGCGCCCGACGAATACGCCGCCATCCATTTCCACGACGACGACCTGCACGATGCGGGCTGGTCCACCGACTTTACCTTCTCGATCCCCGAGGGCCTCGCGAGCGGCTCGTACGCGATGGAAGTGTCGGCCGAGGGCGCGCGCGACTGGCTCCCGTTCTGGGTGCGCGCGAAGCCGGGCGGGTCGACGGCGCCGGTCGTATTCGTCGTGCCGACCTACACCTATCAGGCCTACGCGAACTTCGCGCGCGGCAACTTCGACGCTGCGCTGAAGCAGCGCGTGTCCGACTGGGGGGCGTACCCGCACAATCCCGACGCGCATCCCGACGTGGGTCTGTCGACCTACAACCTGCATGGCGACGGCAGCGGCGTCGCCTTCTCGTCGCGCTGGCGGCCGATGCTCACGATGCGGCCCGGTTTCGTCACGTTCGACGACGCCCGCGGTTCCGGCTGTCGCCACTACGTCGCCGATCATCACCTGCTCGACTGGATGGAGCACGAGGGCTTCGCGTTCGACGTCGTCACGGACGACGATCTCGAACGACACGGCGGTGCGATTCTCGCGCCGTACCGGGCGGTGCTGACCGGTACCCATCCCGAATACCACACGGCGAAGACGCTCGACGCCTTCGACGCTTGTCTGCGGCAGGGCGGCAACCTCGCGTACCTCGGCGGCAACGGCTTCTATTGGCGCGTCGCGGTATCCGACCAGTTCCCCGGTGCGCTCGAGATGCGGCGCGGGATGAACGGCACGCGCGCGTGGGCTGCCGCGCCGGGCGAAGTGTTCCATGCGCTCGACGGTGCCCCGGGCGGCCTGTGGCGCGACAACGGACGCACGCCACAGCAACTCGTGGGCATCGGCTTCTCGTCGCAAGGCCCGTTCGAAGGCTCGACGTTCCGTGTGCACGACGAAGCGCGCGGCCTGCCCGGCGGCTGGCTTCTCGACGGCGTTCCGTCGGGTTCGATCGGCGACTATGGCCTCTCGGGCGGCGGGGCCGCGGGTTTCGAACTCGACTCGACGTCGATCATCGAGGGCTCGCCGGTGACCTACACGCTGCTGGCCACCTCCGAAGGACACGGCGCCGGGTTCGGTCCGGCCGGCGACGCCCTCCTTTCGCACACCATGTCGCGCGACCGCAAGGACGTCGCGTCGCTGATCAAGGCCGAGATGATCTTCTTCGACACCGGCTGGGGCGGCTCGGTGTTCTCGGTGGGCTCGATCACCTGGTGCGGCGCGTTGTCGCACGACGGGTACCGCAACGACGTTTCGACCGTCATGCGGAATTACCTGACGCGCATGTCGACCGACGCATGAAGATCGACGCGATGAACGGGACGTCCCGATCGCCGCGTCGCGTCCCGGTCCGTCCCGTCGAGGACGGCGAGTTCGCCCCGATCGTTCACTTCTCCGAGAAGACCCTTCCATGAGCACTGCCGCATCGACGGCGCAGCCGGCCTCGAAAAGAACCAGTGGCGCCAAGGCGATCGTCGCGATCTCGATCGGCAACGCGCTCGAGTGGTTCGACATCGTCATCTACGGCTTCCTCGCCGTCACGATCGCCAAGCTCTTCTTCCCCGCGGGGAACGAGGCCGTGTCGCTGCTGATCACGCTCGGCACGTTCGGCGTCACGTTCGTGCTGCGGCCCGTCGGCTCGTTCGTGCTCGGCGCCTATGCGGACCGCGCCGGACGCAAGAAGGCGCTCACGCTGTCGTTGGGCCTGATGCTGGTGGGGACCTTCATGATCGCGGTGGCGCCCACTTACGCGCAGGTCGGGCTGCTCGGCCCGATCATCATCATCGCGGCACGCATGATCCAGGGCCTCGCGGCCGGCGGCGAATTCGGCGGCGCCACCGCGCTCCTCGCCGAGCAGGATCCCGACCGACGCGGCTTCTTCGCGAGTTGGCAATTCGCGAGCCAGGGCGTCACCACGCTGCTCGCCGCCGGCTTCGGCGTCGCACTGAACAATCTGCTCACACCCGACCAGTTGCTCTCGTGGGGCTGGCGCGTTCCGTTCTTCTTCGGCCTGCTGATCGGTCCCGCGGGCCTCTATATCCGTCGCAACCTGGAAGAGAGCGCCGAGTTCACCGCGACGCCCGCTGCGGCGACCCCGGTCCGCACGACGCTGACCGCGCACCGGGGTCGCGTGCTCGCATCGCTGGGCTTCATCGTGCTCGCCACCATCCTCGCGTACACCGGTCTCTTCATGCCGACGTACGCGGTGAAGACGCTCGGCGTGCCTGCAGCGACGGCCTTCCTCGGCACGTTCGCGCTCGGGATCATCCAGTTCGCGCTGGCGCCGTGTTTCGGCGCGCTGTCCGATCGCGTGGGTCGTGTCCCGGTGATGGCCAGCGCCTCGGTACTGATCCTGGTCGCCATCGCCCCCGCCTTCCACTTTCTGGTCGCGAATCCCACCACGTGGAGCCTCGTGCTCGTGCAAGGCGGACTCGGTGTCCTGTTCGCCGCCTACTGGGGCCCCACTGCGGCCGCGATGTCCGATCTTTTCCCCGCCACGACGCGCGGCACCGGTCTGTCGATCAGCTACAGCTGCGGCGTCGCGATCTTCGGCGGATTCGCGCCGTTCATCAGCGCTTGGCTGATCGGTGCGACCGGCTCGAAGATCGCACCGGCGTTCTATGTGTTCTTCGGTACCGTGGTGAGCCTGCTGGCATTGTGGCAGGCCCGCACGCGTTACCGGCTGCGCTGACCGGATCGTCCGCGCAGCCCGTTCAGAGCGCGCCTTCGATCGCGGCGTCCGCTGCGCTCATGCCATTCGCGACGGACCCTCGGACGCGGTTGCGGCCTCCTTGCTTCGCGTCGTGAAGTCGTCGATCGGCCACCGCCAGAACCGAGGTCGCAGCGTCGCTCCCCGAACCGACCGAGAAGCCCACGCTGACCGACACGACCAGATGCGGCGCGAGCGAGTTCCAGTCGAACGACTGGATCATCTCGCGGATGCGTTCGGCCACCGTGGACGTTCGATGTTCATCGGCATGCCGCAGCAACACGGCAAATTCGTCGCCGCCGTAGCGCACCGGCGTATCGATGTCGCGGCAGCAACTCCGGATCAGCAACGCGACCTGTCTCAGCACCGCATCGCCGACGAGGTGCGACCAGCCGTCGTTGATGACCTTAAAGCGGTCGACGTCGATCATCACGATTCCGAGAGACGCGTGATCGTCCGCCAGAAACTGCTCCAGGACCCGTCGGTTGGGCAGGCCGGTCAACGGGTCGTGTCGGCTCAGCGCCGTCAATTCGTCCGTATGCCGAAGCAACTGTTCATTGGAGTGCTTGAGTCGTTCAGCGACTCCACGATGATGATGGGCGCGCGAGACGGCATCGCGGGTCTCCAGATAGATCGCCGCGGTGCTGGCGCTCCGCTGGGCCGCCTTCGACGCGGCCTCCTTGAAGAGGGCATGGAATCGCTTGTAGTGGCGCAAGGCCGCTTCGAGGTCACCGGCCCGTTCATAGGCATCGGCGAGATGCTCGCAAGCCACCAGCGCCAGGTTGCTTTGCATAGCCGCTTCGAGTGCGCGCGTGAAGAGAACGATCGCCTCGTCGTTGCGACCGAGCGACATGCAGATGCTGCCATGCGTGTCGAAGTGGTGAGAACCGATCAGGGGAAGGTCCTCGATGGGGTCCATCTGCCAGGTCTGCATCAGCGCCAGCGCTTCTTCCGGCCGGCCGCTCTGGACCAGGCCCTCCGCTACGTTGGCAAGCGCCGTCGCCTCGTTGTGACGGTGACCGGCCTGCCGCGCGAGAGCCATCGCTCGTCGCGAGTGGGCCAGCGATCGCTCGAGCAGATCGACGGCTTCGGCATGGCGCCCCTCGGCGGTCCGGTGATAAGCCATCGTGCCGTAGGCGCAGGCCATGCAGTCGACTGCCGCGCCCTCCAGGACGAGATTGCCATCGATGCGGGCCCCGTCGATCGCGCGCTCGCAGAAGTCGATCGCCTGTTCGAACTGCTCCAGGTTGAGGTAGACATAGGCAAGGAGCCGCCAGGCCTCCACGGTGACCCCGCGCCGTTTTCCGTCGTCGACGATCGCGTCGACGTGGCCGAGGACGGCGATCCCTTCCCGGAGCGCTTCCGCGCTGTTGCCCACGGAGAGCAACGTGCGGCCGATCTCGACCCGGACACGCAACTCGGTGGCAACGTCGCCGGTGCTGCGCGAGGCCTTCAGCGCTTGCTTGGCGAACAGGAGGGCTCGCTCGTAGTCGCCCCGTTGCCGTTCGAGGCCGATGCGCATCGAAACGATGCGGAGCAGCGCCGTCGGAAATCCGGATGCGAGTGTCGCCGCCCGTTCGAGCAGCGCGTCGACTTTGCCGATCTTCGCCAGTCGCAGAAGCTTTTCGGCGCGCGCGATCAATCGCAGCGCACGTCCTTCACGCTTCGTCCTGCAAGGTTTGTCGGCGCAGGATGAAGTCATCACCAAGAACGGAAGGAACGCGATACGGATCGTCGGCGGGATCAGGCGGCGAAGCCTGCAATCTGTGGGGAAAGCAGCTGGACGTCCCAGGGTGATCGGCATTTGCTCCGGAAGCTTTAACGATGTTTTTTTTCAGCAACGGCCGGCGAAACCGACGCTTCGTCGCCGCGCCGGACAACGCCCGGGTGCATACCGAAAACGTATCAGTGAACAGATCGAAACGGTATTGGAGGGCGGGCCCGCGGACCCCTAAGATGCGGAATGCGGCCGCGACGATGAACGATGCAACCGAAACCTGGCTCGACTCGAAGCGGCGCAATCCGTTGATGGAGCGTCTTGCCCGACGATTGCCGGTGACGGCTCTCGGCGTGCGCGGCGCGCGGACCGGCGAGATCGCGCGGATCGCACGCGAGACGGGTCATGACGCGATCTGGGTCGACCTCGAGCACAGCTCGATGTCGGTCGACGTCGCCGCACAGATCTGCGCCGTCGCGCTCGACGTCGGGCTCGTCCCGCTCGTTCGCGTGCCGGAGCGCGAGTACGGGATCATCGGTCGCCTCCTCGATGGCGGTGCGCTGGGCATCATCGCGCCGCGAATCGAAGAGGTGACCGAAGCGGCCGACGTCGCGGCGGCCTGCCGCTTTCCCCCGCGCGGCCGGCGCTCGGCGATCGCGACGCTGCCGCAGCTCGAGATGCGTCGCGTGCCGGCCTCCGCGTTGGGCGACGTGATGAATTGCGCAACCCTCGTCAAGGTGCTGATCGAGACGCCGCGCGGTATCGACCAGATCGAAGCGATCGCGGCGCTCGACGGGATCGACCTGATCGGGATCGGCGCGAACGACCTCACGGCGGAGGCCGGTCTGCCGGGCGACTTCCGGCATCCGGCGGTGCGCCGGATGTTCGAGCACGCCATCGCCGCGTGCAATCGCGCCGGCAAGCCGCTGGCGATCGGCGGCATCGGCGACCCGGCGTACGCCGCGGAACTGATCGAGCGGGGCGCCGCACCCTTCCTGTTCACGGGGATCGATACCGAGCTGCTGCTCGCGGCCGCCCGGGGACGGGTCGAGCAAGCGCTGCGATCGCTCCCTGCTTCCATGATGTCCTGACGACCGAGTCGAGATGGCCGACGATCTCCTGATCCCCGTGGCGATGCGCGATGCGGCAACGCTCTCGCGTCCCGACTTCATCGTGCCGAGCGGGGCGTGCGATGCCCACGTGCATGTCTTCGAGCCGGGCGCGCGTTATCCGCGCGTCGCGAAGCCGCATTACGAACTTCCGGACGGCACGTCGGTACAACTCGAGGCGATGACCGCGGCACTGCATCTCGACCGCTTCGTGATCGTTCAGCCGAGCTACTACGGCACCGACAACGCTTGCCTGCTCGACGCGCTCGACCGGGCCGGCGATCGTGCCCGAGGCGTCGCGATGATCGACGAAGACGTGAACGAAGCGCAGCTGCAACGGCTCCACGATCGTCGCGTGCGGGCTTTGCGACTCGACCTGTTCCAGCGAGCCCATCTTCCGACCGGAGATCTCGTCGCGCATATCCGCCGCTCGATCGCGCGAACGCGCGCCCTCGGTTGGCACGTCCAGTTCTACACGCCCGGCTGGGTCGTGCGGAATCTCGTCCCCCATCTGGCCGACCTCGAAGCGGATTTCGTCATCGACCACATGGGCTACATGCTCGAGGCCGACGGGTTGACGCGGGCCGACTTCGATCGCCTGCTCGCGGCCTGCGCGGCAGGTCGCGGCTGGCTGAAGTTGTCCGGGCCGTACCGCGTCGCGAAGGACGGCAACTTCGCCCGGCTGAAGCCGCTGGCGCAGGCGATCGTCGCGGCGCTGCCGGACCGCGTCATCTGGGGAAGCGACTGGCCGCACATCCCGCAAGGCGACCGGGATACCGGCCAGCTGTTGAGTCTGTTGCACGACTGGGTGCCCGACGAGGCGGCGCGACACCGGATCCTCGTCGACAACCCGCGCCGGCTGTTCGGTTTCTGACGGCGCGGCGCGCGGATGCGAACGGCGAGACGACCTCGAAGTCCCTCGCTTCGTGAGAAGAGGAGACGAACATGATGCGGGCAAATCGGGCGGTCTGGCGTTTTCGGCTCGTGCTGTCGATGCTGTTGTCGGCGCTGAGCGCGGGGGCAGGCCGCGCCGCGGACGCGCCGATCCGGATCGGTGTCGGCCTCGATCCGGCCTTCGCGCCGTTCTACTACGCGGCGCAGCAGAAGCTGTTCGCGAAGAACGGCGTCAACGTCGAACTGCTCACGCTCGGATCGGCAGCCGATGCGGCCGACGGGATCATCGCCGGCACCAACGAGCTCGCCGGAGGATCGGAGACCACGATGATCACGCGCGCGGCGCGCGGCGACCTGAAGATCATCGCGGTCTACACGCAGTCCACGCAGTTTGTGAAGCTGGTGGTTCGCAAGGGCATCGCCGACCCGAAGGAGTTGACGAAGATCGGCATCGTTCCCGGTTCCGCGAGCCAGTTCGCCACCGCGAAGCTGTTGACGCGGTTCGCCATCGACGAGAAGTCGGTGACGCTCGTGCGCGCGGCGCCGCCGGAGATTCCCGCCCTGCTGGTGCGGGGCGACATCGACGGGTATTTCCTGTGGGAGCCGTGGCCCGCGCGCGGCGTCCAGGCAGGCGGCAAGGTCCTGATGACGAGCGGCGACGTGGGTTATACGGCGACCACGGTGCTCGCGGTATCGGGCGCCTGGCTGGCGGGGCATGCCGCGCAGGCCCATGCGATCGTCGCGGCGCTGCGCCAGACCTGCAACGACTTCCGGGCCGATCCGGACCGCGCGGCCACGGCGACCCAGGCGGTCGCGAAGATTCCGGCCGCGCAGGCGAAGGAGCTCCTGAACGACATCGAGTGTTCGGTGCACGACTTCACGCCGGCGAACATCGCGACGTACAACGAGATCGCGGACCTGCTGTTCGCGACCAAGGCGACGGCGAAGCGGGTCGACATCGCACGGTTCACGGTCACCGGCTACGCCAATTGATGCGTCGGCGCACTCGCGCGTGAGCCGCGGATCATGACGGCAGACGCTCGCGGCGCCTCGATCCGGCTCGACGGCGTCGCCATCCGCCTCGGCTCCGTCGACATCGTCGAAGGCTTCGACCTCGCCGTCGCCCCGGGCGAGTTCGTCTGCATCCTCGGCCCCAGCGGCTGCGGAAAGTCCACGGTCATGAACGTCGTCGCCGGCTTCGTGGCGCCCAGTGCCGGTCGCGTGCTGGTCGCGGATCGTCCGGTCACCGGGCCCGGCATCGACCGTGGCGTGGTATTCCAGAGCACCGACTCGTTGTTTCCGTGGCTCACCGTGCGCCAGAACGTCGAATACGGACCGCGAATGCGCGGCGTGCCGAAGGCCGCGCGCGTCGAAGCGGCGCTGCGTTACGTGAAGCTGGTGGGTCTGGCGCACGCGGCCGATCGCCTGCCCGGTGATCTGTCCGGCGGGATGCGGCAGCGTGCGCAACTCGCGCGCGTCCTGGTCAACGAGCCCACGGTGATCCTGATGGACGAGCCGTTCGGAGCGCTCGACGCGCAGACGCGCCTCGTGATGCAGGGCGAACTCGACCGCATCTGGCGCGCCACCGGGGCGACGGTGCTGTTCATCACGCACGACATCGGCGAGGCGGTCCAGCTCGGTGATCGCGTCGTCACGATGACGGCCGGTCCGCGTGCACGGGTCAAGTCGGAGATCCGGATCGAGATCGAGCATCCGCGGGACCCGACCGACGCCCGGGCCGCGGAGCTGTACCGGCGGCTGCGGATCGACATCGGCGACGAAGTCACGAAGGCGATGGCCGCATCGTGAGTCTCGCGACGCCCGCTGGCGAAGGGACACGACGACGCTTCGTGCATCGATGGCTCGTCTCGCCGCTGGCCGTACTCGGCGGGCTGCTCCTCTGGGAAGCGTTGAGCCGGACGCTGAACCCGATCTTCCTGCCGTCCCCGGTGCTGACGTGGCATGCAGCGCGCGAGCTGTGGGACGACGGGACGCTGTGGAGCTCGATCGTCGCATCGGCGCAGCGCATCCTGATCGGCTGGAGCCTCGGGCTCGTCGTCGGCATTCCCGTCGGCATCCTGATGGGTTACTCGAAATGGGTGCGACGCGTCTTCGAGCCGTACATCGAGTTCTTCCGCTTCGTACCGCCGATCGCGTTCGTCAGCCTCGCCATCATCTGGATGGGACCAGGCGAAAGTTCCAAGGTCGCGTTGATCTTCTATACGACCGTCTTCATCGTGATCCTCAACATGATCGCGGGCGTGCTGTCGGTCAACGAACTGCGTCTTCGTGCCGCCGCATCGCTGGGAGCCGGGCCGCTGCGCATCGTGACCACCGTCCTGGTGCCGTCGACCGTCCCTTACATGGTGACCGGCGCACGGCTCGCGATGGGCAACTCGTTCCTGACGATCGTGTCGGCGGAGATGGTGGCGGCCCAGGTCGGCCTGGGCGCGCTGATCTGGTCGGCGCGCAATTTCGCGCGGACCGAGTGGGTGTTCGTCGGCATCATCGTGCTCGGCCTCCTCGGGTTCGTCTTCGATCGCATCCTGCGCTTCGTCGCACAGCGGCTGTTTCGGCGATACGGCGTTGCCGTGTGACGCGGTCGCCTCGGCCGCCTCGCGTACAGTCGATCACTGCGCCTCGCCTCCGTCCCGCCTTGGATCTACGTCATCTCCGTTATTTCGTCGCGGTGGCCGAAGAGCTCAGCTTCACCCGCGCGGCCGAAAGGCTGCACATGGCGCAGCCGCCGCTGAGCACGCAGATTCGCCTGCTCGAGGAGGAGCTCGGGACCAGGCTCTTCGAGCGCAACAAGCGCAGGGTCGACCTGACGCAAGCAGGTCGTCGGATGCTCGGACACGCGCGCGCGATGCTGGCGGCGGCGGACGCCGCGGTGAAGGAGACCCGCCGCGCCGGGGCGGGCGAGACGGGCGAGCTGCGCCTCGGCTACGTGGCGTCGTCGATGTTCACCGAGGTGCTTCCGGGCGCGCTGCGCGCCTTTCAGAACGCGCTGCCGAGCGTGCAACTCATCGTCGCCGACATGCCGTCGCGAGACCAGCTGTACGCCATCCACCGACGCGAACTGGACGTGGGGATCCTGCGGAAGCCCGACATGCCGTTGCCGACCGGCGTGAGGACCGAGGAGTGGTACAAGGCGTCGCTGGTGGCAGCCGTTCCGGGCAATCACCCGTTGGCGAAGAAGAAGGCGATCGGCGTCGCGGACCTCCAGGGGCAGCCGCTCGTCACGTACCCGCGCGATTCCGGTATCGGCCTCTATTGGCGCGTCATCGAACTCTGCGTTCGGGCAGGCTTTCAGGCACGGGTCGTCCAGGAAGCCCGCGACCCGTCGGTCCTGGTGGGCCTGGTCTCGGCGGGCATCGGGATCGCGATCGTGCCGGCCGACACCCGATGCATCCGCCTGGAAGGCGTGGCGTATCGCGCACTGCAGGGGGCGGCGGCCTTCTCGGCGCTGCATGTCGCGTTCCGCAGTGCCAACCGGGATGCGCACGTGCTGACGCTGCTGGACCAGCTGCGCGCCTCCCGCGACGCCCGGTGAATGCATGCCGTGGCGCTGGAGCTGCAGGTCACGGTCGTCGTCAACTCGTCCCGGGGCTGCGTTTCGCGAGCGCGTTCGCCGAAGCGAGCCCGTCGTCGCGATCGAACTGCAACGAACCGAGGCCCATGCGCGCGAACAGGCGGTCGCGCCGGTAGAACTGGTGGTACAGCGCGGCGCCGACGTGGATGCACAGCAGGCCGACCATCGCGAACGCGCCGAAACCATGCACGGCCATCGGCGGAAATTGCGAGAACCGCGGGAGGGCCCCGGGCGCGCCGAAGAACAGGACAGGCGCAGCGGCGGACAGAATCAACAGCCCGATCCCGCTGGCGCCCATCACGACGAGGAGCCCGTACGCCAGCGCGTGCGTGATGCGGGCCGTGGCCGCCTGCCAACGGGACTGTCCGCCGACATCGTTCGGCCGAACGTCGAAGAACTTCCAGGCCAGGCGGACCAGGGTCAACGCGAGGACCAGCACGCCGAGCGGGACGTGAAGGCGCAGGAGGGCTGCTGCATGCGCGTCGTCGGCGGCATTCGCGGCCAGGAAGCCGAGCGCCAGGAGCGCGAACACGGCGATGGCCGATACCCAGTGCAGCGTCGCCGCGAACGAGCCGTAGCGATTCGGACTGCCTCTGAAAGTCATGAAGTTTCTCCTTGCCAAGAGCGGACGGAGCAAGGAACATAGCATACGATAAACATACATAGCAAGCTATCCATATGACTGAAGATCCTTCGGTCGGCCAGATGATGAATCGAGCCGCACGGTTGCTCAGGCGATTGGCGGATCAGCGGCTCGCGCCGCTTGGCCTGTCGTCCGGATATCTCCCGGTGCTCGGTGCCCTGGTCGGCAACGACGCCTTGTCCCAGAAAGCACTCACGGAGCATGCCGGGATCGAGCAGCCCACGATGGCAGCGACGCTCAACCGCATGGAGCGGGACGGCGTGATCGAGCGCGAGCCCGATTCCCGCGACAAGCGCAGCGCGCAGTTCTCGTTGAGCAGGGCGACGCGAAAGAAGGTCCCGGCGATCGGATCCGTGATCGAGCGCATCAACGAGGATGCGTTGGCGGGCCTGAAACCGGCGGATCGAGTCGCCCTTCGGCGGCTGCTTCGGCAGGTCACCGTTTCGCTCGAAAGGGCGCTCGGCGACGGGGCATGATCGACTGCGACCTCGAGACGCGCCGAGCACGTTTGCTCTCGACGCGGCGACGGCCGATCGCCGCGATCGGCAGCGTCTAATCCGACGCTGGCGGCGTCACGCGCATGCCCGCCCGTTCGGCCGCGGCGCCGATCTCGACCAGGCGCCGCCGTATCCAGCGGTGTGATGGGCTTTGCTGCAGGCGGCGATTCCAGATCAGCCGGAACTCGACCTGCGGCGCCGCGAAGGGGAGGTCGGTACTGACCAGCGGAGCCGCCTGCGCATACGTCTCGGCGGCCCCTTGCGCAACCGTCGTGATCATGTCGGAGCGCGTCAGGGCGATCGCAGCCGCGAGGCCGTGAGGAAGACGCATCACGATCCGCCTTTGCAGATCGAGCTCCGCCAGCGCGGAATCGATGCTGTCCTCGGAGGCGCCGCTCATGCTGATCAGCAGGTGCGGCGCCTCGAGGTAACGCGCGATGGTCAGGGGCGACGAGGCGAGCGGGTGGCCGGCACGCATCATGGCGACCGGCCGGTCCGACAGCAATCGACTGGTGACGAAGCGATCGGGCAACCCCACGAACGATCCGATTCCGAGATCGGTTCGACCCTGGTCGATGCGGGTCACGATTTCCTCGACCGATCCGGAGCGGACCGTCAGGACCATCGACGGCGCCTCGGTGCGGAACAGGTCGACGAGCTGCGGCAGAACGACGATCGTCTCGTGCGTCTCGACGGCGATGTCGAAGTCGCCCCGCGCCTCCGCCGGCACGAAGTGCTCGGGCGTCAGCGCCGTCTGGATGTCCTGCAGAGCGAGCCGCAGCGGCCCGGCGAGACCGAGCGCCCGCGCGGTCGGCTCCATTCCGGTCATCGTCCTCACCAGGATTTCGTCGCCCAGTGCCTTGCGCAAGCGGTCGAGGGCATGACTCGTCGCCGACTGGCTGAGTCCGATCCGTTCGCCGGCCCGACGCACGCCACGCTCCTGGATCAGTGCATCGAGCACCACCAGGAGATTGAGATCGATCGACCGGAGATTCATGGATCACGTACCAGTTCGTCGTCGCGCCGAGACCGGGCGGAAAGCGCCGCGTGACGCCATCGATGACGTGCATTGCGCAACTGCAACCTCTGCACTGGCCGGCCTGCCCCCACGCTACTACAGTGTTTCGAAAGGTCGCAGCACGGATCGTCGGCCGCATCGAAAGGAGACCGGATGAATGTCGTCACCATCAACCCGCTGCAGGTCGACACGGCCTATCGGGCTGCCATGCGGCGGTTCGCCTCGACGGTGACGATCATCACCGCCGTGGACCATGAACGGAGCCACGGCATGACCGCGACCGCGGTCACGTCGCTGTCGATGGATCCGCCATCGCTGCTGATCTGCATCAATCAGAAGACGCTGCTGCACGACATCATGTTCCGGGCGCGTCGCTTCTGCGTGAACGTCCTGCATCGCGACCAGATGGCATTGTCCGCCGCCTTCAGCGGCGGCGTCGCGGCTGGCGATCGTTTCGCCTGCGGCTCGTGGTCGTACGCGGACGACGGCATTCCGTATCTCGACGATGCGCAGGCCAACCTGTTCTGCAGGAAGGCGGCCGCCATCCCGTACGGCACCCACACGATCGTCGTCGGGCAGGTCGAACAGGTCGGCGTTCGCGATTCGATCGCGCCGCTGGTTTACCAGGACGCTTCGTACTGCGTCACCAGTCCCACGGTCTGACCGGCCGCGGTTCTTCTTTCCACCTTCACTTCTTTCACAGGTTGACTCATGTCGTCCGTCATGACCCGCGAATCGTCGAGCCTTCTCCCGTTCGGACCGGTCCGACCCAGCCCCGCCGTCCTGCTATCGAAGGTCCGCGACCTCCTGCCGGGCCTCAAGGCCAGGGCGCTCGAGACCGAGCGTGCGGGTCGGGTGCCGGCGGAGAACCTGACGGCGCTGCGCGAGGCCGGCCTGTACCGGGTCGTGCAGCCCAAGACCTTCGGCGGATACGAGTACGACTTCGACGTGCTCGTCGAGCTGGTCATGGAAGTCGGACGCGGCTGCGCGTCGACGGCCTGGGTCTACGGCCTGTACGCCGCGCACCAATGGCTCCTCGCCAGTTTCGACGAACGCGCGCAGCACGATGTCTGGGGTGAAGATTGCGAGCCCGCCATCTGCGGCTCCTACGCGCCGGCCGGCAAGGCAGTGGCAGTGGACGGGGGCTATCGTCTCAACGGGCGCTGGGCGTTCGCGAGCGGCTGCGACGGCGCGCAGTGGGCCCTGTGCGCGTCGGTCCTTCCGACCGAGGCGGACCGACCTTCGGGACCGGCCTTCTTCATGGTCCCGGCGCGCGACTACGTGATCGACGGCCTCTGGGACGTGGTCGGCCTCTCCGGGACCGGCAGCAAGACGTTGGTGATGGAAGACGTGTTCGTGCCCGCGCATCGCATCCTCACGTTCCGCGACACCACGAGCGGCCGCACGCCGGGCAGCCGCATCAACCCCAACCCGGGGTTCGGGATCCCGATGCTGTCGAACATCCCGTCGTGCCTCGCCGCGACCGCGGTGGGCGCGGCCGCGGGGGCGCTCTCCGACTACATCGAGGCCACCGGTCAGCGCGTCACGCGCGGCGCCGTCGCCGGCGGGAACAACCGCATGGCGGAATTCGCGACGATCCAGCTCAGGGTGGCCGACGCGGCGGCAAGCGTCGATGCGGCTCGCGAGATCCTGCTTCGCGACCTGCGGGCCCGCGCCGCCACGGTTCGGGCGGGTCACGACATCACGATCGACGACCGGATCCACAGCCGTCGCGGACAGGCGTTCGCGGTCTCGCTCGCGATCCGTGGTGCCGAAGCGTTGAATGCCTCCACCGGCGGCCAGGGCCTCGTGCACACCAATCCGGTCCAGCGCGCATGGCGCGACGCGAATGCGGTCGGGCGCCACATCAGTCTCAACTGGGACGCCGTCGGCACGATGGCCGGCCAGATGGCGCTCGGCCTGGAGCCCAAAGGACAGTACTGACGCGAATTTTTCGCGCACTGCTGCGGAGGACCGCACCAGTGCAGTCGCGCTCCCATCGAGACGCTGCCGAACGGAATCCGTGAATCGGCACCACAGGAGGCAGGATGACGGCGCCACTCAGCATCGACGTCAACGACGAACTCGGAGAGGCGAAGGTCGGCACTCTTCACAAGTGGCTGGGCGTCATGATGGCCACGTTGACGCTGTTCGACGGATACGACACGTTCAATCCGGCCTACGTCATCCACTACGTCGCAGGCCCGTGGGGTCTCTCGCCGGGTCAGTCGGGCTTCCTGGTCTCGAGCGGCCTGATCGGCTTCCTCCTGGGAGCGGCAGCGCACGGGGTCGTCGCCGACCGCTTCGGCCGCCGCACGACGTTGCTGGGCGGTCTGTGGATCACCAGCGCGTTCACGCTGGTCACGCCGCTGCTCGGCACCTCGTTCGCGAGCTTCTGCACGCTTCGTGTCCTGACCGGCGTCGGCCTCGGCGTGCTGCTGCCGCTCGCCACGACCTACATCAACGAGTTGGCGCCGCGCCGCGTGGCGAACACGTTCTCGCTGTGGGGAGTGGCTTTCGGTTGGGCGCTGGGCGGGACCGTCGCGGGCCTGGTCGGCGTGTTCCTGACGCCGCTGTTCGGCTGGCAGGTGCTGTACTGGATCGGCTCGTTGTCGATCCCGCTGACCATCGCGCTGCACTTCTGCCTGCCCGAGTCGGTCAAGTTCCTGGCGCTGAAGGGCCGCACCGAAGAGATTCGCACGCTGCTCGGACGCCTGCGGCCGGAACGCGTGTCGGTGTACGCGAATGCGAACCTGCTCATGGTTCAAGCCTCGGCGCCGCAGAACCCCATCGCCGCGTTGCTCAGGTCGGACAATCGCCGCAAATCGCTGACGATCTGGCTCGCGGCTTTCCTCAGCCTCTTCTGCATCTTCGGACTCACCGGCTGGATCCCGACCGTCATGATGAAGCGCGGCGAGACGTTCGCGGCCAGCTTCGCATTCGGCGCGCTGATGCAGGTCATGTCGTTCCTCGGTGGCCTGGTCTGCGGTCTCCTGGCCGATCGCCGGGGATCGAGCCGCGGACTGCTGACGACCTGGTGGGCGCTCGGCGGACTCGCCGTGCTGGCGCTGTACTTCTTCGACGGCCACTTCGTGAACACGGCATGCACCGCCGCGGCCGGCTTCTTCATCATCGGCGCCCAGTTCGTGCTGAACAACTTCACGGCGACCTCGTTCGATACGAGCGTCCGTGCCACGGCGGTCGGCATGATGCTGGGCGTCGGGCGTCTCGGCGCCATCCTCGGTCCGTTCGTCGTCGGCCTGCTGCAGCAGAAGGTCGCGAGCCAGACCGCGATGTTCGTGCTGATCGGTTGCGCGTCGCTGGTGGCCGCGCTCGCGATCGCATCGCTGTCATGGCGTAACGCGCCGCGCCGCGCGCCGCTCGGTGTGCAGGTCCATGGATAGTTCCGAGAGCCCTCCCGACTGCACGTTCCATGCAGCCGTTTAGCTTCACCGCGCTGCCGGCGCGGGTGGTATTCGGCTTCGGCACGTTGGACCTGGTCGCCGCCGAGATCGAGCGGCTTGGATGCGGGCGCGCGCTCGTCCTGTCGACGCCGCAGCAGGAATCCGCGGCGTTCGACCTCGCCGATCGGCTCGGTCCGCTCGCAGCCGGCGTTCATGCCCATGCGACGATGCACACGCCGGTCGGTGTGACCGAGCGCGCCGTAGCGACCGCCGTCGCGTTGGGCGCCGATTGCGTCGTCGCTCTCGGCGGCGGCTCGGCGATCGGACTCGGCAAGGCGATCGCGCTTCGCACCGACCTTCCGCAGGTCGCGGTACCGACGACCTATGCCGGTTCCGAAGCCACGCCGATCCTGGGCGAGACGGCTTCGGGGCAGAAGACGACGCAGCGCACGTTGAAGGTCCTGCCCGAGACGATCGTCTACGACGTCGACCTCACGATGACGCTGCCCGCCGCCCTTTCCGCAGTGTCCGGAATCAACGCGATCGCCCATGCGGTGGAAGCTCTCTATGCGGAGGAGGCCAACCCGGTGACGTCGAGTCTCGCCGAGCAGGGAGTGCGCGCGCTCGCGGGCGCGCTGCCGCGGATCGTGCGGGACGCAGGCGACCGGGAGGCGCGGTCGGACGCGCTGTTCGGCGCCTGGGCCTGCGGGACCTGCCTGGGCACGGTCGGCATGGCACTTCATCACAAGCTCTGTCACGTGTTGGGCGGGAGCTTCGACCTGCCGCATGCGGAAACCCATGCGATCCTGCTCGCCCACGTCGTCGCCTACAACGCGCAGGCGGCCCCCGAGGCCATGCGGGTGGTGGCACGGGCGTTCGGTGGGGTGGACGCCGCTCAGGCACTGTACGGTTTCGCAACCTCTCTCGGCGTCCCGCTGGCACTGCGCGAGATCGGCATGCCCGAAGCCGGCATCGACGACGTGGTGGAACGCGTGTTGCATGCCACCTTCTGGAACCCGGCGCCGGTCGCTCGGGCGGCTCTGCGCAACCTGCTCGACAACGCGTTCCAGGGACGTTCGCCGGCGACGGGTCGTCCGGAGAGGAAGGTGCGAATATAAGACACCGCGATGCGGCAGCGGGGAGGTCATCGGGCGCTTCGACGCACGATCGACAACAACAAAGGAGACGTCATGAACATCAACACGGTGGACCTGAACCTTTTTCTCGTCTTTCAGGCGATCCACTCGACCCGGAGCGTGACACTGGCCGGAGAGCGGCTCGGCATGACGCAGTCGGCGGTCAGCAATGCGCTCAAGCGCATGCGTGAGCGGTTCAACGATCCGTTGTTCGTCCGGACCAACGAAGGGATGGTCCCGACGCTGTTGGCCGATCGACTGATCGGTTACATCGAGGCGGGCATCGCCCAGTTCACGCAGGCGATCGATCAGGGCGAGAGCTTCGATCTTGCGTCCTCGAAGCGCGTCTTTCGCATCGCGATCAACGACATCGGCCAGCTCGTCATGATGCCGAGGCTGTTGAGCGAAGTACGGAAGCTGGCGCCGCACATCGGCTTCGAAACGGTCGACGCGTCGATCGGCGACACCCGGCAGAAAATGATGCACGGTCACGTCGACGTCGCGCTCGGCAGCTGGGAAGCGTTCGGCGACACGTTCTACCAGCAGCGGATCTTCGACGAGACGTTCGTCGTGCTGATGAGCAGTTCCAATCCGGCGGCAGCGGGTGGCCTGACGCTCGAGCGCTATCTGGCGGCCGAACACATTGCCTACCGCCCCAATGGAACCACCAATTCCGAGCTCGTGCAGACGCTCACTCGCGCCGGTCTGATGGAGCAGCGCCATGTCGTGCTGACGGCGGCCCATTCACTCGGCCTGTCGTCGATCGTCGCAGCCTCCGACCTGTTGCTGACGTTGCCGAAGCGGTTGGCCGAGGCGATGGTCGCGTCCCGCGACGATCTCGTGATCGCAGCCGCGCCGTTCGATGTCGTACCGTTCGCGATCCGGCAGCAGTGGCACGAACGCTTCCACGCGGACATCGGCAACCGGTGGCTGCGGCAGATGGTCTTTTCGCTGTTCCACCACCTTTCTCCGGCACCGACGCTCGTGGACGGGACGCTGCGCAAGGTATTCGCTCCGGTGATGATAGGAGAACCGTCGGCGAGCGGAGCGTCGATTCCGGAGCTCGCTTCGACTGCGTGATCAGGAAGCCAGGGACCGGTTCGGGCCGGCGCATGCGGGTGCCGAGCAGCGCAATGCGCGCAATGGATCGTGCGTCCGGATCGACCGCATTACCCGTGCGCGCGGTTCGTGCATCGCAGACGGCCGTTCAACCGCCACCGGCGTCGGCGGCCGCTCTGCGGTGGCGCTTGACCGCGTACATGGCCGAGTCGGCGGCCTTCCAGGCGTCGGGGAACCCGGCGACGACAGTGATCGGCGCGTGGCCGAACGATCCTGCTATTCCTGCTCTCTCGAGCGAGGCTTCCATGCGAGCGACGAGTTGCGAGACCAGGTCGGCACCGAGTCCCGATATCACCATCCCGAATTCGTCACCGCCGAGTCGAGCGACGATATCTCCTCCTCGGACCGCGGTCGACAACACCCGAGCGCTCTGACGGATATATCGATCTCCGGCATCGTGGCCTTGGGTATCGTTGATCGTCTTGAGTCGGTCGAGGTCCAAGACGACCACGCTGGCCTGGTCACCGAATCGGCGGAAACGCTCCTCCTCGCGCGCGATGTACCGGTCCCAACCGCGGCGATTCAAAAGCCCGGTCAAGGCGTCGGTATCGGCGTCTTTCCGGCTCTCCTCGACATGCCGGAGCGCCGCCGTGGCTGCCTGATCGGCCTCCAGGACCGAGGACAGCAGATTCGACAGCAACACCAGCAGCGGCTGGTGCTTCGTCAGCGTTTCGGACAGTGAATCGGGATTGAACCCACAGACGGTCCCGAAGAGCTGGCCGTCCGCTTCGACGATGGGTGCGCCGATGTAAGCGCCCAAACGGATGTGGGCTGCCACCTCGCATTCGGAATAGGCGGGGACCGCCGCGACGTCGGGTGCGATCTGGGGGGCCGCCCCTGACGCCATGGCCCAACACGGTGAGCCAGCGAATCGTATCTCCGCACCCACGCCGAGGCCGTACGCGCTGTCCTTCGCGAACAGCATGATCTGCCGACCGTCAACGACCCGGGTCACTGCCCACAAGCCCATGGGCACGACCGCGGCCAGATAGTCGACCACCTCGGAGCTGGCTGCGTCGAATGTCCTCGCCGGCTGCAAGAACTCTGGAACCTTCACCGATGAAGCTTGCGACATCTGAGGGCGATCGTCTCGCATCATTGTTGGAGGAAGGTCCGCAAGACTCGATGACGAATACGATCGACGCGGCCCTTTCAATCGCTCTCGGCACACTTGCTCGAAACTTGAGTGTTTTTCGACCGAGCCGGTTTCCCTCCCGCCGACAGGCGAACGCCATCGCAGCGCAGAGCATCGGAGGCGATCGCCTGGACCGCGGCGTCGCCCGGTCACGGGGCGTCGATCGCGGAGCTTGCGGCCCGGTGTGGATGAGCCGGACATGCGCGGCATCGGGTTCGACCCGGCTCGCGGGTCAGCGATGGCCGCCGCGGTGTTCGAGCATGCTGTCGAGCACCCCGACGATATCGACGACGACGAGGTTCCAGGCATCCTCCCGCAGCAAACCGTGCTCGCCGACGGCGGCGAGCCAGGCGGGAAAACTGGCCGCCGTCGATCGCGTGCCGAGCGCCGAGCGCCATGCCGGGTCGAAGCGGAGGGCATGCTTCTCCTCCACGTAGTCGAGCAGGTCGAGCTCCAGGTGTCGGGGATCGAGTCGCACGGCCACCGACATCGCACAGCCGCAGGTCGCGTTGTGCATCGGCCGGGCGAGTGCCGCTCGCCACAGCGCGTCGATCGTCGCGACCGGAGTACCGGCGATCATCGTCCCGGGCGCGCCGCGGCGGTGGCCGCGACGTCGAGCGCCCCGGTCGCATCGAGGACGACCCCGTAATCGCGCGCCGCCGACTCGACGCTCACGTAGCCTTCGGCGACGTCGTGTGCGACGAGGTGAGCGTCGCGCTTGCGCGGATCCCCGAATCCGCCACCGCCGCCCGATCGCATCCGGAACGCGTCGCCCTTGCGCAACCGGTGGTTCATCAGCTTCGCGTTTCCGTAGTCTTCCTTCCAGACGCCGTCGCTGGCGGTCGCGACGGCGTTGCCGTCGCCGGCGAGCCCGTCCTCCAGGCCCCACGGTCTGCAGTGGACCCTCTCGATCGTGGTACTGACGGATAGCGGCGCCAGGGCGGCGATCACCATGTCGGCGCCCAACCCGCCCCGGTGCTGCCCGGCGCCGCCGCTGTCCTGCCGCAATGCGTACCGCTCGACCAGGATGGGATATTTGCTTTCGATCTGCTCGGTGGGGCTGTTGTGGGTATCGCCATCGTTGATGCAGACCGTGACCGATACCCCGTCCTCGCTCGACTTCGCGCCCCAGCCGCCACCCACCGGCCCGATCGCCGCGATGTAGAAGCGCCCATCCAGTGGCGCGATGCCGTGGACCATCGCCGTGACCAGATCGGCGTGGTGACCGGCGATCACGCGGTCGGGAATCGCCGGTGCGAGCGCCTTGAAGATGGTGTCGATGACCGTCATCGGAAACGTCATCCACCACCGCATCGGGGCCGGTCGGGTCGCGCTGATGACCCGCCCGGGCGGCATCACCACGTCGAGCGAGCGGAAGCTGCCGTCGTTGACAGGGTATTCGGTCGGCGTGGTCAGGCACTTGTAGGCCACCTGGGCGCAGGCGATGCCGGTGGTGATGCCGGAGTTGTAGAAGCCGGCGACCTGCGCGCTGACTTCGGAGAGGTCGATCTTCATCCGGCCGCCGCCCACTTCCACGCGGACGCGGATCGGGATCGTCACGCCCAGCTGCACACCGTCGTCGTCCATGAAGGACTCCGCCTCGTAGACGCCGTCCGGAATGCGGCCGACCGCCTCGCGTGCGGCCGCATCGGTATTGTCCATGACGATGGCGATCGAGCCCAGCACGGCCTCCCGGCCGTAGCGCTCCACCAGTTCCAGGAACCGTCTCTCACCAGTGGTCACCGCCGTCACCTGGGCACGCAGGTCGCCCATCGCCAGGCTCGGCAGGCGCACGTTCATCGCGATCAGGTCGACCAGGCCCTGGTCGACCCGTCCTTCGCTGCGGTACTTGAGGATCGGGATCTGCAGCCCTTCGGAGTAGATGTCGGTCGTCACATGGCCGATCGATCCCCCGATGTCCAGCCAGTGCGCCATGCAGCACGTGAAGGCGATCAGCCGCTCTTCGTGGAAGACCGGCAGCGTCAGCGTGATGTGGTTCAGATGACTGCCGGTGAGGTAGGCATCGTTGGTGATGTAGATGTCGCCGGGTCGGATGCCGTCGCTTCCGAAGTGCCGCAGCTTGGCCTTGACCGTTTCGGCCATGCCGCGGATGAACATCGGCAAGCCGAGGCCGATCGATACCGTCTCGCCCTCCGCCGTGAAGAGCCCGACGGTGAAATCGAGCGCCTCGTAGATGATCATGTTGTACGCGGTGCGCATCAGGTTCGTCTTCATCTCTTCGGTCACGGCCAGGAGGCCGTTGCGAACGATCTCGACGGTGACGGCGTCCACGGCCGCGGCGGTGCCGGAAGGTCTCACGTGCGTTCTCCGATCGCGATGTCCAGGTTGCCGAACGCATCGACGACGAGCCGGTCGCGGGGCCACAACACGGTGGTGGAGGCATGCTCCTCGATCAGCGCCGGTCCGTCGATCCGATTGGACGCAAGCAATCGCTCGCGATCGTAGACGGTCGTGTCGACGAACCCCGCGTCGCGGAAATAGACGCTCTTGGATCGCTTGACAGCGGCTTCTGCGGGTATCGGGCCGCCGTCCGGCAGCGCCTGCCGCGGCGGCTTCCGCATCGTGCCGATCACCGTCACGCGCACGCTGACCAGCTCTGCCGGCTCGGCGGGAGCCGACGTGCCGTAGCGCTGAAGGTGCACCGCGTCGAACGCCCGCTTGATCCCGTCGCGGTCCTGACCGGCAAACACGGCATCGATCAGCCTGACCGTGACGGCATGTTCCTGTCCGACATAGCGCATGTCGGCGAACCGGGTCACCACGACCTCGTCGGGTCGCACGGCCGACGTGGCGATCGCGTCGCGTCCCTGTTCCTCCATGCCGACATACAACGCCTCGAGGCCGTCGAACGAGATGGCCTGAAGGCGCTGGAAGCAGGAGCGCACGTAGTCGTAGCGCAGGTCGCCGAACAGCATGCCGTACGCCGAGAAATGGCCGGGCGAAAAGGGCACGATGACCCGCCTGATGCCGATCTCCCGCGCGATCGCCGACGCGTGCAGCGGCCCCGCGCCGCCGTAGACGATCATCGCGAAGCTGCCGACGTCGAGTCCGCGCTCGGTGGTCACGCCCTTGACGGCATACGACATGGCGGTCACCGCGGTGGGCAGGAG
>CAXTDA010000014.1:0-21863 GCA_964242935.1 uncultured Burkholderiaceae bacterium
GCGGGAACCCAGTGGCGTGGGGTGACAATATGAAGACCGAGCAACGACGCTGGGTTCCCGCCTTCGCGGGAACGACGGGGAGATGAGTCGAGGACTGCCAACCGCGATGACAAAGCGCGCGGCCTATGGCACCGGCTCGGCGAGTTGTTCGCTCGCTTCGTGCCGACGCGCGCGAACCGGCTTCGCCTGGCGCGACGATGCGGGCGCCGCGATGCGCGGACCGAACAGCGCGCCCAACAGGTCGACGACGACCTCGGCCGTGCGGTTGGCATGATCGAGGGCCGGGTTCAGCTCGACCACGTCCAGCGACGCGAGCAGGCCGGTGTCCGCGATCATCTCCATGCACAGGCGCGCCTCGCGACCGCTCGGTCCGCCGCCGACCGCCGTGCCAACGCCGGGTGCGATCGACGGGTCGAGGAAGTCGACATCGAAGCTGACGTGCAGGTGCGTGTCGGCATCGAGGCCCGCCAGCGCCCGCTCCATCGTCGCGCGCATCCCGTGCTCGTCGATGGCGCCCATCCCGAAGACCTCGACGCCGTGAGTCGCGAGCAGGCGTCGCTCGCCGTCGTCGATGCTGCGCACCCCGATCTGCCGGACCCAGCGGGGATCGATCGCCACCGTGCCGTCGACCCGCGCCAGCGCGTCGGGCCCCAGGCCGCAGAGGCAAGCGAGCGGCATGCCGTGCAGGTTGCCGGTGGGCGTCGATGCCGCGGTGTTGAAGTCCGCGTGCGCATCGAACCAGAGGATGCGCAACCGCCGGCCCCGGGTCCGGCAGTGACTGGCGACCGCGCCGATCGAACCCACCGCGAGGCAGTGATCGCCGCCCAACAGGATCGGCAGGCGTCCGGCGTGCAGCACGCCGAGGACCGCATCGTGGACCACCCGGTTCCACGCGATCACCTCGTCGAGATGCCGATAGCCGTCCACGGGTTCACGGCCGGGATTGCCGGGCCCCCGCAGGTCGCCGAGATCGTCGACGGCGATACCGACCGCCGTCAATCGGGCGTGGATGCCCGCGATCCGCAGCGCTTCCGGACCCATCGATGCGCCGCGCGTGCCGGCACCGACATCGGTCGGCGCACCGATCAGCGTCGCGGTCCGCGATGCCTCGCGAAGCGGTGTCACAGCGCCTGCTCGCATTCGGGCAGCGCCGCCCGGTCCCGCGTGGACCCCGCCGTCGAGCGTCCCGGCGCGACGAGCAACGCGAACAGGTCCTTCGGATCGCGAAGGTCGGGCACGAGGTCGAGTCGCCGATGCAGGGACCTGCGCTCGCGATACAGGCGATGCAGGTAGCGCAACGCCGAGAAATCCTCGAGCGCGAAGCCCACCGAGTCGAAGATCGTGACGTCCTCCTCGGTGCGGCGCGCCACGGCCCGTCCGGTCAGGAGATCGGCGAACTCGATCACCGGAAAGTCCGCGGGAAGCTGCTGGATCTCGCCTTCGACCCGCGCCTGCGGCGCGTACTCGACCACGATGCGCGCGTCGGGGCGGAGCAGGATGGCGCGGTCGAGCTCGGTCTTGCCCGGACAGTCGCCGCCGACGGCGTTGAGGTGCATGCCCGGCTCGACCAGCTCGTCGACGAGGATCACCGCGTTGCGCTTGTCGGCGGTGACCGTGGTGACGATGTCGGCCGCGCGCACGGCGTCGCGCACGTCGCCGCACACGACGACGCGCAGGTCGGGCAGCGCCAGCGTTCGCAGGTTGCGGACCAGCTTCGCGGTGGCCGATGCGTCGCTGTCGAACAGCCGGACCTCGCGGATGCCGAGCAGCCGATGGAAAGCGACCACCTGGAACTCGGCCTGGGCGCCGTTGCCGATCAGCGCCATGCGACGGCTCGCGCGACGCGCCATGCGCCGCGCCGCGAGCACGGACATCGCGGCGGTGCGGATCGCGGTGGTCAGCGTCAGCTCCGCCAACAGCACCGGATACCCGGTGGCGACGTCGGCCAGCACCCCGAAGGCAGTGACCGTCAGCAGGCCGGCCGCCGGGTTGAGCGGATGTCCGTTGACGTACTTGAACGCGTAGTCGATGCCGTCGCTGATCGGCATCAGCTCGATGACGCCGTGCGTGGAATGCACCGCGTGCCGGGGCGACTTGTCGAACGCCGGCCAGCGGCGGTAGTCGGCTTCGATCTCCGCGGCCATTCCTTCGATGAAGACGGGCAGACCGACATCGGCGATGATGTCCCCGACCGTCTCCACCCCGATGTAGTCGACCACGACGCCCCCCTGTCCAACTGCGATCAGTCTTCGATGCCCCGATCGATTGTTGGGTGATGCGCAGCCAATGAACAGTCGTAACTCACGCCGATTCGATCCGGTCCTGCGCAAACGTCCAGCGATCGATGGCGTTCCGGTCAAGATGCCGCCGCCGGTCGGCCGGCGATCGACATGGACGACACCGATCGCCGGCTGATCGCGCTGTTGCGCTCCGACGGGCGGGCGTCGCTCGCGACGCTGGCGCGCCAGCTGCACGTCTCGCGCGGGACCGTCCAGAACCGCATGCGGCGGCTGGAGGCCGACGGCACGATCGTCGGCTACGCGGTGCAGTTGAAGACCGCGGCCGACGATCAGCGGCTGCGCGCCCTGATGACGATCGCGGTCGAGGGCCACCGCACGGCCGCCGTGATCCGCATCCTGCGCGGCGACCCGGCGATCGTGGTCCTGCACACCACTAACGGCCGCTGGGACATCGTCGCCGAGCTGCGCGTCGAGACGCTCGCCGAGTTCGACCGCGCGTTGACGCGGGTCCGTGCGATCGAAGGCGTGTCGAACTCCGAGACCAGCCTCCTGCTCAACGCCGTCAAGTTGTGACGGCGGGCCCGGACTCGAAAGAAGCGGTCGACCCGATCGACGTATTCGACCGCGCGATCTCGAAGGCTACACTTGCCAAGTCTGGACAGAGATGAGGACTATGCTGCGAGCGCAATTGCGACTCGCGCGGTTGTCGCCGCTTGGACGTCGATTACTTTTTGGATCCTTTGGGGAACGTCGGAGACGATTTCAATCAGAAGCAAGTGCTGTCCGGGTCGCACGTTGATTTTCGACCAAACGTAACCCAGGAATTCCGCGGGCGGCTCTGAATCGACGGAAATTCTCAGCTTCCTCGGCTCTCCTTTGAAGGCAAACGTAACCTCGACGGCGCCAGGCAGCGTAGCGCTCTCCGCCGATTTGGCCGCGGCCGCCTGACTGGAAAGATTCGTGCGAATGGCGTCGAGCTTCTTGTCCGTTTCCTCGCGCTGCGATTTGATCATCGATTCGAGCAGCGAGATGCCGGTGTTGAACTCCGAAATCCACTTCGTCGTTTCATCGGCCTGGAGCTTGGTGAGTTCCTGTTCCAGGGTGCGCGCGAGTGCAAACAGCGCTTCGACGTCGGCGCCCTCCAGTGCCGAGGTTTTCGAAACCAGATAGCTGGCCCACTCGAGTTCGAATGCCCGAGTCAGGTTTTCCATCGTCGTCACCGTGGCGATATATCTCATCCAACCACTGGACCAGCCGAATATGCGGTCCGCAAGCGTGAACAGGCCGGCAACGACGAGTAGTGAAACCCCGAGCTGCGTGGTAATCAGCTTCGCGCTTGCCTGTTCTTGCAGCGCGGACGTGACCGGTAGGGTCGTACCGATCACCAGAAGTACAAAGGCAATCGCTCGTATGGCGAGCGATGTATTCCTCTTCGTGCCGATGCTCGACCAGTACCACGTGCACATCTGCAATGATTTCTCGCCGATGTGTCCATAGATGGAGGAAAGCGCCTCGCTTGGCGATTTATTCTCGTATTCGTCCCAAGCCAATAACTTGGTGATCGAGATATCGGGCTTTGTGGCCATATGGGAAGCGTGGTCGACGTAAAGAGGAAGTATCGCTCGTTGGGAAGCAGGCTGACTAAACCGGGGAGGCAGACGAGCTGCAGGGGCGGCCCCCGAAAGCCGGAAGCCGTCGCCACGGAGGCGACGTCCCCCACATTCACTTCTTCGCCAGCGGCTGTATCGAGAACGGGATCTGGGCTTGCGCGAGCGACGCGTTGTAGGCCGCCAGCGTCGTCGCGTTGGGGTCGAATCCCGAGAGCAACGTCGCGAGGACGTCGGACGGTGCCGCATCGATCCGCGTCAACGCGTCCCGGATGAACAGCTTGCTTTCCAACGGCGTGAACGGCGTGAAGACGAGCGGTCCGCCCGGTTCCGGGTCGAGCGAGTTCAAGGCGCTCCCCGAGGCCAGCGGCAGGGTCGCCTGGATCTGGTCCGTGATGGCGTTCGTCGCGGAGAAGAACGTCGCCCGGCTCTGCGGCGTGAGCAGGACCTTGACCGGGACGGTCGACTGCGGCACGGTGAACCGCGAGATCGGCGGGAACGGCTTGGGGAGCGCGGGCAGCTTGATGACGACGTGTCCGCGGACTTCGAAATTGGGCGTCGTCAGCGGCGTCGGGTCGAACGCATTGCCGAACACGCTGGGCAACACGGCCAGCAGCGCCGTGCCGTTCGCGGGAATGCGGATGAACCCGTTGCTGAGACGGAACAAGGAAGCCGACAGGAGCCCGGTGAGAACGCCGCTCTGGTTGTCGGTTCCGGGGGGCGTATCGACGAAATAGATCGTGTTGTCGGCGATGCTCCGCTGTGGAAGCGTCGTCGGCGGCGGCGACATCACGAAGTCGACCTCATAGAGGAGCTCGCGGGTCTCGAGATTGGTGATCTCGAGGAAGTAGCCCTGGACGACACGCTCGACGGCGACACCGGTCGCCGGGCCCGGAGCCTGGGGCTTGAAGAGCAGCTCGAAATGCGAAACGATCATCGGATCCTCCGTTCGGACTTGATGGCCTGGAGCACCACACGTCGATCGACGGGTTCTCACAGCGCCTGGCCGCATTACGGAATAGCTCGAGTGGCTCGGCATCCCCAGGTGTGATGAAGCTCGAGACGTCGCGGCGATCCGCGGCATGCGTGAACGACCCCGGATAACCGTCTCGCGGATCAAGCGGACCACGCATTTCGCCGCCCGGTCGGCGCTTCGCAAAATCACGCTTCGCAAATCGGGCAGCGCGGCGTCCGGATGTTCGCGCCGACCTCGCCGCCGATCGCCGCGCCGGCCGCGAAGAACGGATTGTCCGCCGGGGTCGTGCCGTCTTCGTTGAGTCGCAGGATCACGCCGGTCAGGTGCGCGTCGTCGGGGCCCGGCCCGACGAACGTGTCGTCGACCTGCGCACGGTGGTGAACGGGCCGTTCGTCAGGTTCTGCATCCAGCCCCTTCGTCCCTGATTCCGAGTTCGAGTTGACGCGAGGTCGAGCACCGGAGCTCTTCACGACGCCGCCGGTCACCTGCTCGACCTCCCGACGCCTTCTCGAGCACGAGGTAATCGTTGACCGACCCGAGGAACACGATGCCGATCGGCTGACTGAGCCCGTTGACGAGGATCGGGGTCACCTGCAAAAGCCTCCTCGACCTTCATCGAGCGCAATGCCGCGGCTCGCCTCGGCGGACGCGTCGTGCTCACGATCGCGAAGGTCGCGACGCCGAACGGCAGCAGCGTCGACGGCTCGGGAACGACGTCGATCCGCACGTTGTCGAGCCCCACCTGGAACTGCGCGAGGTTGTCGGTCTCCGCGAACCGCAGGCGAAGCGCTTCGCCTGCGTGCGCCGCGAGCAGCGCGCCGATGTCGGTTGCGATCGTGGTGTGACCCGACACGAGCATCGCCGACCTGCGTCCGGTACAGGGTCAGCAGGATGTCGCCCACGGCCACGCTGAACGGGTCGGCACCCGCGCGAAGGATGTCGACGCGCGCCTGCTGGTTCAGCTTCAACGCGCCGGCTTCGTCGGCGGCATCGGAAGGGACGACCCGAAGCCGTCGATGCCGCGGCGGAACCTCGACTCCCGCAGCGGTCACCGTCGTCGCGATCGCGATTCCGGCGAAACGCCGTGGCATCAACGACGCTCGACGGCGGGACCTTCGATCGGCGCGCCGACCGCGCCTCGTCCGGCGCCCGCGCGCTCGACGATCGCAAGCGGGTTCATCCCGTGGTCGTCGGGTGCGCGGCAACCACGATCGACCCATGCGAGGTTCATCGCCTCGTAGACCGGCTGCCAAGCGTCGCCCCGACGCAGGCCCATCTGCGGATCGGGCAGGTAATGGCCGTGCCGCGAACGCACCCACAATCGGCGCGACGGACGATAGGGGCTGTCGCGCTCGGCACGGGCGAGGACCTGATTGACGTAGCCGCGTTTACGGCGCCGCTCGGTCCACAGCCACGGCGGCAGCGCGTCGAGCACTTCGTGAAGCTGTTCGGCGAAGAAGCCGCACGGATAGCGCGGCCGCTCGAAGCTGCACAGCGCGCACCGCGACCACTGCGTCTTCAGGCCGGCGAGCAGCAGCGTGAGCACCCAGTACTCGCCCTGCTGCGGTTCGAGCCGGACCAGGCGGCCATCGGTCTGCACGTCGATCACCGCGGGTGCGAGACGATCGAACAGCGGGGCAAGGCCCGCCCTGGCGAAGTCGGGGTCCTCCATCGCTCGACACGTCGCTTGCTGCCAGGCGGTCTGCCCGAACTCGTCGCGACGTTCCGGATCGGCGCCGCGTTCGAGCAGCGCCTCGACGAGCGAGGCATTCCCCGCCCGAGCCGCCATCATCAGCGGCGTGGCGCCGACCGCGGTCGCATGGTCGACGCCATGGAGGTCGGTCGAACGCAGCACGTCCTTGACGTTGCGGGCCGCATAGGTCTGCAGGTGGCGCTGACGGACCGCGGACACGCTCCGCCGGACGAACTCCTCGACACGGGTCCATTCCGGCAGGCCACCGTAGCGCTCGATCCGGGTGCCCGCGCCACGAAAACGCCCCTCGTCGAGCAACGCCTTCGACGCCGCGAAGTTCACGGCCCCGAGTCGTTCGACCCACGCTTGCTGACCATGCCAGAGCGCGTAGTCGAAGATCGTCTGGCGTTGCTTGGCGCTCGGATTCTTCGGATCGAGCGCCTTGACCGCGAGCTCTTCGATGAGGGGCTGGCTCCACGGCGTCCAAGGCGGCGGCTTCCGCTTCAGGAAGGCTTCGCGGATCGCCGCGGCCTGCTCGTCCTTGCCTTGCAGGGCGAGCTTTCGCGCCTCTTGCGCCCACTCCTCCGACGTGGACGTGCTGGTGCCCTGCACGGCGACCGTCCCGGTTCGCAAGCCGAGGAGATGGAGCATCGGGTGGCCAGGATCGGCCTCGACGATCGTCAGACTCTCGACTGCCCGCGTCATCGCGACATACAACGCGTTGACGTAGAACTTGTAGAGCTCGAGCGACTTGTCGGTCTTGTTCTTCGCGCGGCCGTACTCGAACCCGGCATCGTCGAGATCGGCTTCGGCGACGCCTTCGCACACCGCCGCGTAGGCCTGCCGCTGCCCCGAGACGAGATCGAACAGCAGCACGTGCGGATACTCCAGGCCCTTGGCCTCGTGCACGGAGAACACCAGCGGCGTGCCGAAGACCTCGCGTGCTCGCGCCTTGTCCTCGTCGCGCAGCACCACCACCGCGTGGCGGGCCGAGCGGCGGGTCGCCGCATCGAGCGCCCTGACGCTCGTCGCGTCGGCGGCCACCAGCGTCACGCTGCCCTCGTCGCCCGACGCGCTGCCGACGAGGAAGTGGCTTTCCCGGTCGACCGAGCCGAAGCGAGCCTGCTTCAGCTTCAACAGCCGGTTGGCGATCTCGGTGACGCGCCGCGTATTGCGAAAGTTGGTCTGCAGCACCTGCGCCGTCTGGCGCTGTGCGTCCGTGCCTGCGAGCCCTTGCCAGAACAGGGTCTTGACCTGGGCCCAGTTGAAGAAGTTGGGGTGCACGATCTGATGGCTGTCGCCGCACAGCAGGAATTGTCCGGGCTTCCGCAGCACTGCCAGGACCAGCGCCAACTGGACCGGCGTCATGTCCTGGACTTCATCGACGACCACGAAATCGTAAGCCGGCTCGGCCAGCGGTCTGGATGCATGGGCGACCAGGTTGAGGTCGAACAACCCGGCTTCGGCGAGCCATTGCCGGTACCTCTCGAAGAGGCGGTGCGCCGCCTCGCGCCGGTCGACCGGCAGCAGGCTCTGCCGCGGGCCGAGGGCCAGGTAGTCCGCCAGCGCGAGCGGCCCGGACACCTGCGCGCCGAGCACGCCGCGGAACTCCTCGAAGAGAGCATGCGCGTCGATCTGGCCGAGGGCACTCGCCGCCTGCCGATGGCGCCCGAGCCAGTCGCGAAAGGCCGCGAGCGTGATCTCGCGACCGGCCGGCACGCGCAGCGTCTCGACGAATTCGCGGTAGCTCAGGAACACCACTTCCTGACGCGGATTCACATAGCCGTGTGCCGAGTACAGCGCGAGCGCGTTCTTTGCGAGATAGGGCGACAGCGTGACGTACAACACCGGCCCATCGGCTTCGCGCAGCTTGGCGAGCGTCACGGCGGTCTTGCCGGAGCCGGCCGAGCCCACCAAGACCAGCGGCACCGGCTGGCGGTAGACCGCCTCCTGCGCGTCGTCGAAGACGATCGGCTTGTCGAGGAGCTCGAAGCGGGCATGGCTCGCGTGCAGCCAGCGCATCGGCAGGGCGTCGCCGGGCGCGGCCGGATCGACGGCCGGCTCGCGCTCGATCCTGGCCTCGTCCACGGTCGCTCCACGGAGGAACCGCGAGCGTTCGTAGGCGTGATTGCCGATCACTTCCAATGCAAGACAGACCGTCTTGCCGTCGACCTTCGCGAACTGCAGCAGCAGCCGATTGGCGTAGTCGAGCTTGGCCCGGTAATAAGGGCCGGGGCTCAGTTTCTTGACATCGGCGGAGCGAAAGTCATCGGCCTCGATGGCCGCGCGAACCTTGTGGAATTGCAGTCGGACCGAGGCGAGATCGAGATCCTTGTACTGGAGTAGACGCATCGGTCAATGATCGGGTCGACGCGAAAGGAGGATCCCGCGTCGTCTGCGCGGATCGTCCCTTCCCGCGGTGAGGGATCGGCCCGGGTGCACGAGCAAGTTCGAGCTGCCGGCTCCGGATGCATCGTGCCATCAAATCGCACCTCGGAGCTGGACGGTGGAGGGGTCGATCGCTTCGATCAGGTGCATATCGAAGCAACGCCACCCTTTATCTTCCTTCCGCCATCCCGAACCATAGACGAGGATTTTGCCATTCATGCTGGCATTCATCTCGTCGGAAGAAGCTGCGGATCCCATGTCGCCGGTGATCACCTCCTCCGAACGGGTCACGGTGTACGAGGAGATCACGTTGCCGACACGGAACAGCCGCTGCTCGTATTTTTCTGTGCCGTTGTCCTTCAGCATGCTGGCGAGCTTGATCATCTCGCCTTTGTCCATTCGCTCCACCCCGTATTTGGGATGGCCTGAATAGACGAAGTCATCCGCCAGTATCGCTCCCAGCCGCTGGTATTTGCCGTCGACCGCACATTGCATCCACAGGTCCGTGCGCTCGACGACGGCCTTCGCATCGGGATCCGGATCGTCGACGATCATGCCGCCTCCGTTCGCCGATGCTCCGGCGTCGACCGCATCGATCAACCGGTAGTCGAAACAACGCCATGTGCCATCGACCTTCCGCCAGCCCGCGGAGTCGATCAACAGCTTCGACAGGAAGCTGCGGCCCGACTGGCCACCCCCATCCACTGCCACCTTCTGGTTCGCGCGGGTCAGGTTGTAGAGGACGATGACGTCGCCGCACCGCTGCGCATGTTGTTCGATCAACGAGGTTTCGCTTTCCTCGATCTGCAGCATGAAGGCCAGTATCTCCTCCTTGGAAAGCTGCTGTCCGCCTAACGTCGGATGCTGCGAGTAGATGAAATCCTCGGTCAGCAAATCCCGGACACGGCCCACGTTCTTGGCGGCAACGCATTGCGTCCATTCCAGGGTCAACGCGATCACGGTCTGGCAGTCGGGGTCCAACTTGTTCATCAGGAAACTCCTCGAAGTAGAAAAGAAACTGAAGTTGGCGGCCTACGAGTTGCGCTGCCCGGGAAGCCTGCCTGCCGAACGCTGACCCGGGACGTCGCCCAGTCGCTCCGGGTCAGCTTCGGGGCATCGGCCCCGATGTTCAGTTCGCCCAACGCGCGCGACACCCGCACCCCCACCGTCGGGCCCAGCCGCCCGTAGCACTGATCCACCGGCGCTGCCCCGACGATCGGCCGTGCGCCGACCTTGGCCTGTGGCCGAGGCTGCCGCAGCGTGGCACTCGCATCACGACAAGGCCCGGAGAGGGAAGAGGCGACCGAGCAAAAGGCGAGGCTACATCGCTTATTGGCCATTCGAACGTGATCTTTGTGAAAAACTCTTGACAGTTATGCGAGCATACCTCACAATTTGATCCTCTGCAAGATCTGGAGGTCCATGTGAATCATCACGAGCAACTCGCCGAAAGTGAATGCGTCGCACGTTGGGCGGCGACATCGCGAGGAAGGCCGGAGACCCGCATGAAGCCTTCGCCGGGCGTCGCGCTGCGGCCGCTTCGGGTCATGGTCACAGCCTGGACTGTGATGACGGGCACCGGCGCGATCGGCGCCGAGCTCGTCAACAACGACAGCCTGCAGATCCGCTGGGACAATTCGGTGAAGTACACGATCGGGGCACGCACCACCAAGCCCTCGCCGTACTTCACCGACTTCGCAGCCAATCCCGGGTCGATCAACACCAACGACGGCGATGGCGCGTTCCAGCGCGGCGACCTGATCACCAATCGCTTCGACATCCTGTCGGAGTTCGACGTCGTCGCCAAGGACGCCTACAACTCGGGGCTGCGGCTCTCGGCGGCGGCCTGGTACGACCAGGTCTATCGGGGCAGCCACGACGCCGTCCCGTTCACCAACGCGACCTCGGTGCCGAGCAACGAGTTCACGTCATATGCGCGGGTCTACGCCGGGCGCAACATCGAGCTGTACGACGCGTTCGTGCACAGCGGCGCGGATATCGGTGGTCACAGACTGGCGTTCCGCCTCGGCCGCCACACGCTCACCTGGGGCGAAAGTCTGTTGTTGGCGAACGGCATCTCGGCGGCCCAGGCACCGGTGGACGTGACCAAAGTGCTGACCGTTCCCGGGCTTCAGGTGAAGGACTTCTTCATGCCGGTGAACCAGCTCTCCGGCTCGCTGGAGCTGAGCAGCAACTGGTCGTTGCAGAGCTACTACCAACTGGAGTACCGGGCCACGCGGGTGCCGGCGCCCGGCACCTACTTCAGCACGGCGGATATCGTGTTCGACGGCGCCGAAAACGCCTTCTTCGGCCCGGGCCTGACACCGCGCAGCGGCACCCAGAAGCCCAAGGGCGCAAAGGGCCAGTACGGCGTGGCCCTGCTGTACCGGAATCCCAACGTCGGCTGGGACTTCGGCGCCTACTACCTTCGCTACACCGCGAGGACCCCGCAGATCTACCTGCAGCTCGACCCGACCTTCACGCCGTCGAACTACTTCTTCGTCTATCCGCAGAAGATCGACATCTTTGCCCTGAGCACCTCGGGCCACGTCGGCGATGCCAGCATGGCGGGCGAGGTGTCCGTCCACAACAACATGCCGCTGGTCAGCAACGGCGTGGGCGTGGTGTTCCCAGGCGCCGTTGCAGACGGCGCCGGCAACCCGCTGTATCCCGTCGGCCGCACCCTCCACTTCCAGGCCTCGACGATCTGGACCCTGCCCACCTTGCCGTTGTGGGATTCATCGTCGCTGCTCGCGGAGTTCGGCGGCAACACGTTGATGTCGGTCACGAAGAACCGCGCGACGTACGACTCGAACAACGACGGCGCGACCCATGCGCGCACGACGCTCGGGCTGGCCGTGCAGTTCGAACCCGTGTGGTACCAGGCGCTGCCCAACGTGGACCTGTCGCTGCCGATCGCTCTGAACTACAACTTCAACCGCAAGCCCTCGGCCGTGGACCCCGGCTTCAACCAGTCCGGCGCCATCAAGGGCGGCCTGAGCACGATCGGCCTGAAGTTCACCTACGCGAACTCGATCAGGGGCAGCCTGAACTACACGAAGTCCCTGGGCAAGGTGGAGAACAACATCTACCGAGACCGCGACTTCGTCTCGCTCAACGTCAACTATTCCTTCTGAGCATCGCCAGACGACCCACCGGAGTGACACCGCCATGAACCGACGCCATCGAATCTGTCGCAACGCACTCGCGCTGTCCGCGCTCTTTGCAGGCTTGCCCGCGCACGCCGCGGTCAGCGCCGATGAGGCCAGGCAACTGGGTGCCACCCTCACGCCGTTCGGCGCCGAGAAGGCCGCCAACAAGGACGGCACCATTCCCGCCTATACCGGGGGACTGACCGGCAACCTGCCGACGCCCCGCCCCGGTCTGCCGCCAGCCCTCTTCACGGACGAGAAGCCGGTGCTGCAGATCAAGGCCGACAATGCCGACCCGCAGGCCGACAAGCTGACCGAAGGCTTCAAGTACCTGCTGAAGAACTATCCCGGCTTCCGGATCGATGTCTATCCGACGCACCGCACGTTCGCGGCGCCCGCGTTCTTCGCGGCCAACTCCATTCAGAACGCGACCCTTGCGAAGGTCGTGAACGAGACGCCGAGCGGCCACAAGGGGGGAATTCCGTTTCCGATTCCGAAGACCGGCCTCGAAGCGATCCTCAACAGCCAGTGGAACTGGCGAGGGACCGACCGACAGTTCAATAGCCAGACCTGGTTCATCTCCGCCTCGGGCAAGCGTTCGCTCTCCACCGGGACCATCGTCAGCGAGAGCTATCCGTTCCTCTACCAGGACAGGAAAGATCCCTGGGCCGGCAAGGTGCGCACGGCAGCCGTCGTCGAAACCACCGCCCCGGCGTACTCGGCAGGCGAAAAGGCGCTGATCCTGGGGCCTTGGGATCCGATCGGCGACGAGACGCAGGGATGGACGTACTTCACCGGCCAGCGCCGGCTGCGGAAGATTCCCAATGTCCAGTACGACGTTCCCTTCCCCTATACCTCCGGCAACACGAACTACGACGACGCGTACGGATTCAACGGCGCGACGGACCGCTACGAGTGGGTGCTCGTGGGCAAGCGCGAGATGTACGTGCCGTACAACAACAACAACCTGGCCGACGAGCCGGACCTCGACAAGCTTCTCGGTCCGCAGTTCGCCAATCCGGATTTCGTCCGGTTCGAGGCGCATCGCGTCTGGGTCGTGGATGCCACGCTCAAGTCCGGGTCCCGCCACACGGTTCCGAAGCGCCGCTTCTACATCGACGAGGACAGCTGGAACATCCTCAGTACCGACCAGTGGGACGCGAAGGGCCAGTTCTGGAAGAGCATCAGCATGCTCACCTACGTCTATCCCGAAGTGCCTGCGCAGACCGTGGTCTCGCAACTGATCTACAACGTCCAGGCCAAGGCCTACGCCGTTCTCAACACCGTGAATGTCGCCCCCGGCGGTCTGTCGTACAAGCCGCTGCCGGTCGACTTCTTCAACCCCCAATCGCTCGAGCGATCGGGAGTGCGGTAATCGTGCGCTGCTTCGGGATCAAGCTGACGCTGCTGGCCGCGACGGGATTGCTGGTCGCGTCGTCGGTTGCGGCCGAGTCGAACGATGTCGGTCTACAGATCGACGTTGCAGCGGCGCTCAAGGCCCGCGTCGCGCCGGCAGCCAGGCCGGAACGCGCCCTGCTGCTTTCCATCGCCCGTGCCGGCCAACGGCTCGTCAGCGTCGGCGAGCACGGCACGATCGCCCTCTCGGACGACCACGGCGCGAGCTGGCGCAATGCCGAAGTGCCGCTGGATGTGACCCTCACCGCGGTGAAATTCGCCACGGAGCGGACCGGGTGGGCAATCGGCCACATGGGCGTCGTGCTGCGCACCGACGATGGGGGCGAGCATTGGCGGAAGCAACTCGATGGAATCGCCATTGCCGCTCTGGCGAAGGCGAAGGCGGCCACTGATGCCGATTCGTCGGATCGATCGCAGATGGTCCGGGTGGCGGCCGAGGCTCCCGACAAGCCGCTCCTGGATCTGCTGATCGAAGACGGGCAACGTCTGACCGTTATCGGCGCCTTCAACGTCGCCCTCGAGACGGTGGACGGTGGCCAGAACTGGAAGCTGGCTTCCGACCGGTTCAGCAACCCGGAACAGATGCATCTCTACGGCATCGCCCGCGCCGGCGGTACCGCTTTCGCGGTCGGCGAGCAGGGCCTGGTGCTCAAGCGGGTCGATGAACGCTACGTGCCGCTCAAGTCGCCCTACGACGGGAGCCTCTTCGGGATTGCGGCCACGGGCGATCGGCAGCTGGTGATCTTCGGTCTTCGCGGCAACGTCTTCATCTCGCTCGACGGGGGCGACAGCTGGCAACGGGCCAGGCTGCCCGGCACGGGCGCGTCCATCAACGGCGCCCTGCCGCTCACGCACGGCCGCCTCCTCCTGTACGACCAGGCCGGAGCGGTCTTCGCGAGCACCGACGGCGGAGCCCGTTTCGACCGTGTCCCATTCGACTGGGGCGCGCCCTTGACCGGCATGGTGGAGGCGTCCGACGGCAGCCTGGTCGCCTCGAGCGTCGCCGGCATCATCCGCGTCCCGAAAACAGCGCTGGCCCTTCCTTTCGTTGACGCACGTGTCGCGGGAGCCCGACCATGACGAGTACGAACGCGCGACGCGACCCTGGCGACTTCGATCCCGCCTCCGGCAACTGGCTGGAGCGCCTGCTGTTCAATCACCGCCTGGCGGTACTGTTGATCGGTCTGCTGCTGACGCTCGGATTCGGCTCGCAATTGCCGCGCCTGACGCTGAACGCCAACTTCGAGCGGATGATTCCTTACGCGCATCCTTACATCGCGAACTACAAGGCGAACAAGCCGGATCTGGCGGGGCAAGGCAATGTTCTGCGCATCGTGGTCGAGAACACCCGGGGTTCGATCCTGGACCCGGGCTACCTCGAACAGTTGCGGAAGATCAACGATGCCGTGTATCTGACCGGCGGCGTCGATCGACCCCACATGGTCTCCCTTTGGACGCCGACCATGCGGTGGATCGGCATCACCGAAGTGGGCATGGAGGAAGGCCAGGTCATCGACTCGAAGTACAACGGCTCATCGGAGGCGCTCGAGCAACTGCGGCTCAACATTCAGCGCTCCGGGCAGATCGGCGAAATCGTCGCGCCGAACTTCCGCTCCAGCATGTTGTTGGTGCCGTTGCTGGACTTCGACACGGAGACCGGCAAGGCGCTCGATTACGCCGGGCTGTCGAAAAGAATCGAAAGCATTCGCGCCGAATTCCAGACGAACGATGTGAAGATTCACATCGTGGGATTCGCCAAAGTCGCCGGCGATCTGATCGACGGCGTGGCGCAGGTGTTGACGTTCTTCGCACTGGCGATCCTCATCGCGACCGCCATCGTGTTCTGGTACACGCGTTGCATCCGCAGCACGGCCACCGTCATGGCGTGCTCGCTGCTGGCCGTGGTCTGGCTGCTCGGGACCCTGCCACTGCTCGGATTCGAGCTCGACCCCTACACCGTCCTGGTGCCGTTTCTCGTCTTCGCGATCGGCATGAGCCACGGGGCGCAGAAGATGAACGGCGTCATGCAGGATGTCGGTCGGGGAATGCATCGACTGGTGGCGGCGCGGTTCACCTACCGGCGACTTTTCATGGCGGGGCTGCTCGCATTGATCTGCGACGTGGTGAGCTTTGCGGTCCTTCTGCTGATCAAGGTCACCGTGATCCAGCAACTCGCGGTGACGGCCAGTATCGGCGTGGCCTTCCTGGTGTTGACCAACCTGATCCTGCTTCCCATTCTCCTCAGCTACACCGGGGTCAGCGAGCGAGCGGCAGCGCGGTCGCTGCGCGATGAGCAACCGACCGCCGGTGTGGCGAGAAAAAAGAGCCTGCTGTGGCGGGTGTTGGACCGCTTCACGCATCGTCCGACCGCGGCCGCGACCATCCTGGTTGCGGCTGTGCTGGGCGGCCTGGGCTGGCAGTACGGTCGCGGCCTCGAAATCGGCGACCGGGATCCCGGCGCCCCCGAACTGAGAACCGACTCGCGCTACAACCGGGACAACGCCTACGTCATCGCGAACTACGCGAATGCCAGCGACGTATTCATCGTGATGGTCACGTCGCCCGAGCAGGCGTGCATGGACTATCCGCTGTTGCAGCGCGTCGACACGCTCGAATGGAAGCTGCGCCAATTGCCGGGCGTTGCAGCAACGGACTCGACGGCTTCCTTCACGCGCATTCTCACGGGCCTGTTCACGGAGGGCAATCCGAAGTGGACGGCATTGCTGCCCAATCAGGACGTCATCAACAACCTGGTCAAGTACGTCCCGAGAACGCTGATGAACCAGCCATGCAGCCTGTTGATGCTGAGGGTGCATCTCGCCGATCACAAGGCGGGAACACTGGATCAGGTCGTGCGGGAGGTCGAGTCGTTCAATGCGCGCAATGGAACTTCGGAAATCCAGTTCCAGCTCGCTGCGGGCAATGCGGGAATCGAAGCGGCAACCAATATCGCCGTGCGCGAGGCCAACCGGCAGATGCTGCTATCGGTTTATGCCGCGGTCACGCTGTTGTGTCTCGTGGCGTTCCGCTCGTGGCGAGCCGTGATCTGCGCGATCGTTCCGCTGCTGCTGACGACCGTGTTGGCCGAAGCGCTGATGGTCAAGCTCGGCATCGGCCTGAAAGTCGCGACGCTGCCGGTCATCGCTCTCGGGGTCGGCATCGGCGTGGACTACGCGTTGTACATCATGAGTATCGTCATGGTGCATCTGCGTGCCGGAGAAACGCTGTCGCAGGCCTATCAGCAGGCGCTGCGCTTCACGGGACGGGTGGTTCTGCTCACCGGCCTCACGCTGGCGGTCGGCGTCGCCACCTGGGCGCTGTCGCCGATCAAGTTCCAGGCCGACATGGGCATCCTGCTCGCGTTCTGTTTCGCGCTCGTCTTGCTGCCGGCGTTGGCCGTGTTCCTGTTGAATCCCCAGGTTCTTCCGAACGAGCATACGAAACTGGTGGCGGCATGAACTCGGCGCCGAGACCCGTTGCAATGCAGAGACGATCATGACGACGCCCGAGCTCATTCCGATCCCGATGACTATCGACGGCCGGCCCGTGACGGTGCCGGCCACGCTGCCGGTGATCAATCCCGCGACCGGCGGCATCGCCGGCACCATGCCATCCGGCGGCACGGAGGACCTGGACCGCGCCGTGGCAGCGGCGCGGTCCGCGTTCCCGCACTGGCGCGACACGCCCGACGCCGACCGCCAGGCGGCTTGCCGGGCCATCGCCGACAACATCGAGGCCGCATCGGAGGAACTGGCGCGCCTGTTGACGCTGGAGCAGGGGAAGCCGCTGAACGGCACCGGTTCACGGTTCGAGATCGGGGCCGCGATCGCGTGGGCCCGGCATACGGCGAGCCTGTCGCTGGCGCCGGAGGCGGTCGCTGCGGGCGGACCCGTCACGATCCATCGCCGTGCGCTCGGCGTCGTCGGGTCGATCACGCCCTGGAACTGGCCCGTGATGATCGCCGTCTGGCACCTGCTGCCCGCCCTCCGCGCCGGCAATGCGGTGGTCATCAAACCTTCGCCGTTGACGCCCCTGTCCACGCTCCGCCTGGTCCAGGTCATCGATGCGGCCCTGCCGCGCGGCGTGATCAATGTCGTCACCGGTCCCGACGCGATCGGCGCCGCCATGTCGTGCCATCCCGGCATCGACAAGATCACCTTCACCGGTTCATCCGCCACGGGGCGCCGCATCATGGCTTCGGCCGCCGAAAGCCTGAAGCGATTGACGCTGGAACTGGGCGGCAACGATGCCGGCATCGTCCTGCCCGATGCGGATCCCGCCGGCATCGCCGAAAGCCTCTTCTGGGGCAGCTTCATCAACAGCGGCCAGACCTGCGCCGCCCTCAAGCGGCTCTACGTGCCCGACAGCCTGCACGACGAAGTGGTCGAAGCCCTGGCCGCCCATGCGGCTACGGTGCCGATGGGCGACGGGCTGCAGGAGGACAAGCTGCTCGGACCCGTGCAGAACCGGCGGCAGTTCGAGCGGGTCCGCGATCTCGTCGCCGATGCGCGCAGCCAGGGCGGCACCGTCGTCTGCGGCGGCACGCCCGCGGAGGGTCCCGGCTTCTTCCACCCCGTCACGCTGGTGACGGGACTGGACGACGGCACGAGGCTGGTGGACGAGGAGCAGTTCGGCCCCGTCCTGCCCATCGTCCGGTACCGCGATGTGGAGGATGCCGTCGCCCGCGCCAACCGGGGTTCCCTGGGGCTGGGCGGCTCCGTCTGGTCATCCGACCCGGAGAAGGCGAGAGCCGTTGCGGGACGCATGGAATGCGGTTCCGTCTGGATCAACCAGCACGGCGCCATCCGCCCGGACGTTCCGTTCGGTGGCATCCGGCAGTCCGGCTTCGGCGTGCAGTTCGGCCTGGACGGGTTGAAGGAATTGACCAGTATCCAGGCCGTATTCGGCTGAAAGCGTCGGCTGACAGCGTCGGCTGACAGCGGGGCGGTCGACGCGATCCGGCGTCAGTGGGGCAGCGCCACCACGGCGTTGATCTCGATCAGGAAGTCGGAATGGCCGAGCGCCTTCGCCCCGATCAGGGTCGTAGCGGTGACCGGCCATTCGTCTCCGAAGACGGCGGCACCGGCGCGATTGACCACCTCGAGCAGGGCGTCCTGGTGGTCGACGACGAGGATGGTCATCTGGGCGATCTGGCCGGGGCCGGCATCGATGGCGACCAGCGCGTCGCGGATGTTGGTGAAGCACTGGACGGCCTGCTCGTCGTATCGGCCGCGGCCGATCACCGTCCCGTCCTTGTCGAGCGCCACCTGGCCGGCGATGAAGGCCAGCCGGCAATTCGGCGGCGTCACCACGATGTGCGCGTGCAGGTTCTGCGGCGGTGCGGCCAGCGTGGCGGGATTGATTCGGGTCAGGCCGGTCATCAGTGGTCTCCGGGTTATCGGCAAGGGTCGGTCAATGCGAGACATGGAGCAGCGGGAGCCGCCCGATCCAGGGTTCTGCGATCTCCAGCTGGGCGGCGAGATTGAGCAGGGTGCCCTCGTCGCCGAAGCGGCCCACCATCTGCGTCCCGATCGGCAATCCGTTCTCGGTCATCAGCGACGGGATGGAAGCGGCGGGCTGGCCCGTCACATTGAACAAGCCGGCGAAGGGCGAATAGGCGTCGCCGGAGAAGCGCTCCCAGAACGCCTCGTAATCCTCCGGCTTCTGCCCGAGCCAGCCGATCTCGGCGGTCGGTCGCGAAAGCATCGGGGTCAGGAGGATGTCGTAATCCTCGAAAAAGCGCCCGACCTGGCGCTGGATGACGCCATAGGTGAAATGGGTGCGGGCGTAGTCGACGGCCGACGCCTTCAGCCCCTCGCGATAGATGGCCAGGGTGAAAGGCTCCAGCGTGTCCGGCCCGATCTCCCGTCCCACGGCGCGGGCCACCATCTCCAGACTGGCGGCGGAATTGGCGTTCGACTCGAGCCGGATGGCCTGACGGAACGCCGCATGGTCGAACACGGGCCGGGCCACCTCGACGGAATGACCCAGGGATTCACAAACCAGGGCCGTGCGTTCGACAGCGCGGCTGCATGCGGAATGCACGGGCGCGCCGCTGAACGAGGTCGTCATCAGCGCGATCCGCAGCCCCTTGCGCGGTCTGTCCAGTTCGTCCCGATAGGGCCGGACCGGCGCCGGCGCGATGCCGGGCGCGCCGACATCCCCGCCATGGAGGGCGTCCAGCAGATGGGCGGCGTCCCGCACCGTCCGCGTCAACACGAATTCCACGCCGCGCGAACCCGGCGCGTCGCCGATGAACGGCCCCATGGGCAGGCGCTGGCGATTCGGCTTCAACCCGAACAGACCGCAATTGGCGGCCGGAATGCGGATGGAACCGATGCCGTCGTTGGCGTGCGCGACCGGAACCACGCCGGCCGCGACCGCGGCGGCGGATCCGCCGCTCGACCCGCCGGGCGTATGGTCCAGGCTCCAGGGATTGCGCGTGATGCCGTTCAGGATCGTTTCGGTGCCGAGCTGCGCGCCGAATTCGGCACAGGTGGTCTTGGCGACGGTGACCAGTCCGGCAGCCCGGAACTGCCGCATCAGGTTACTGTCCGTGGACGAGACATTCCCCTTGAGCAGCCGGCAGCCCGCCTCGTAGGGCGTGTCCTTCATTTCGAGGGCGAGGTCCTTCAGCATCAACGGAACGCCGGCGAACGGGCCCACAGGTCCGTCGCGCACGAGCTCGCGGGCCTGGGGGACGAGGTCGTGCGCGACGAAGTTGAGGCTTGGCTGAAGCTTCTCCATGCCCGCGACAGCCAGCGCCAGCAGTTCGCTTGCCTGCACCTCGCGCGTCTGCACCAGCCGGGCCAGTTCCACGGCGTCGCACCGTGCATATTCGTCGAGGTTCATCGCGGGCATCAATCCAGTAACAGAGCGGCCATTTCATCGATCAGTTCGCGATGGAAGGCGAGCACGCGTTCGCCCGGCTGCCAGGCGCGAAAGACCTCCAGCGAGGGATCGATGACGGGGCTTTGCAGGCCGGACAACGCCTCCACGATGGCGTGCCCGCAGAACGGGACATAGGCTTCCGAATACCCGCCCTCGTGCACGATCACCAGCTTGCCGCCGCAATGGTCCGCCGCCACCATCCGCATCATCGCGGTGAACAGCCGGTAGCTGTCGCTGTGCAGCAGCATGCGCGACAGGGGATCGACGGCGCAGGCATCCAGGCCGCTGGCCACGACCAGCAGCTCCGGCCGGAAACGGTGGAGCGCGGGCAGGACGATCGCCTCGAAGGCATGGCGGTAGGTCTCGTGCCCGCTTCCCGGCGGCAGCGGAATGTTGATGTTGTAGCCGAGCCCGGCGCCCGCGCCCCGGTCCTCCAGCCCGCTGTAGCCGAAGGGGAAACAACGGTCCTGATGCAGCGATATGGTCAGGACGTCGTCGCGGTCGTAATAGATCGCCTGCGTCCCGTTGCCGTGATGGACGTCCCAGTCGACGATGGCCACGCGGCGACCTCCATGCCTCGCCGCCGCGGCTTCGAGGGCGACGGGAATGTTGGCGAGCAGGCAGGAGCCCATGGCGGCGTCGGGCAGGCAGTGGTGGCCGCAGGGGCGGCAAAGCGCATAGGCGTTGTCGACCTCGCCGGCGACGACGGCGTCGACGGCGCCCATTGCGAGGCCGGCCGATACTTGGGCGATCTCGAATCCGCCCGGTCCGAAGGCGGCAGCCGGCCCGAGTTCTCCGCCGCCCGCGTCGCTCATCGCCTTGAACCGGTCGAGGTAATGCTGGGGATGGATACGCCGCAGGTCGTCGTTCGTCGCCGGCTCCGCCTCCCCGCGCACTAGGCTTTTCATGAGGCCCGAGGCGTTGACGAGGTTGAGCAGGCGGCGCTTGGTATCCGGCGTATCGACGCCCATGGTGCCGCTCGGAGGTTGCACCCAACCGCCGACCGGGAACGTCAGGACCGTAGCCTGGACGCCGCCGTGCCAGAAGGTCCGCTCATCGGAGAAGAAGGCCGTCTTCGTCATGGTGAAAGTGAGTATAAATCATATTTTGATGCAAAGTGAGAAAAGCTCGTAAAATTTGCCAGCCTGAGCTGAATGCTGTATGAAGGGGCCCCATGCGAAAGTTACCTACCCAAGCCCGTGCCAAGGAACGTGTCGAGCGGATCCTGGATGCCACGGAACAACTCATCATCGAGGGCGGCGGCGTCGCCGCGCTGACGGTCAACGAGATCGCGGTGCGCGCCGAGGTGCCGATCGGCTCGCTCTACCAGTATTTTTCAAACCGGAACGAGGTTCTGCGCGCGCTGTGCGACCGGCACTACAAGACGCTGGGCGTGGCGGCGGCCGATTGCTTCACGCGGATCACCAACGTGGGGGGGGGGGGGCCCGGCCGGGGGGCAGGCGCGGCGCGGGCGAGGGGGGGACCCCCCGGCCACCCCCC